>NZ_JAEEVD010000011.1:0-54489 GCF_016290755.1 Lachnospira sp. | reverse complement strand
GGTGATTTAAACGCTGATGGTTATGTTCAGTTAACAGCAGGTAAGTTAACAAACGGTAAGCTTACAGGTTCAGGTAATGATGGTAAGTTTGTACCAGCTTCATATGATGGTCTTTCATTCTACTATACAGAAGTTCCATCTAACATGAACTTTACATTAAGAGCAAAGGTAACAGTTGATCAGTGGTATTTATCAAATGGTCAGGAAGCATTTGGTCTTATGGCAGCAGATCAGCTTGGCGGTTCTGGTTGGAACAATGCATATTACGCAGCAGTAACAAAGACAGAATATTATGTAGATGCTGATGGAAATGTAACAACAGATACAACAGCAACAAAGGTTACACAGAAAATCGGTATTGAATCACTTGAAAAGACAGGTGTAACAGCAGAAAATATTTCTTTAATGGAAGCTAATGATACAAATACAATTAATAACAATTTCTCATCATCAGCTTATCCTTTAGAGCAGAGATATTCTGATTCATCAAATGTAATCGGAAATAGTGTTAATACAAGTTCTGATCAGAATATTACAGAAATGTATTTAACAATTCAGAAGAATAACACAGGTTATTTTGTAACTTACGAATCAGTAGATGGTTCATATTCAGTAACAAAGAAGTACTATGATACAGAAGCTCTTTCACAGATTGATGCAGATTCAGTTTATGTAGGTTTCTTCGTATCAAGATATGCTCAGGCAACATTCTCAGATGTAACATTTACAACTGTTAGTCCTGAAAATGATGCTCCTGCAGAAGAGCAGCCAGTTGAAACAATTGAAACAGTAGCAACAATTGATTCAGCAGCTACAACAAATAAGTCTACTTACGAATTACAGTTCACAGCTAACGCAGATGGTGTAGCAACAGTTTACCAGAATGGCGAAGCTATTAAGGAAGTAGCTGTAACAGCTAATGAGCAGGTTAAAGTAGAAACAACACTTAACTTAGGTAGCAATACATTTACAGTTAAGTATGATGCAAATGATAATTATGTTCCTGGTGAATATAAGGTAATGAGTAATTATGATGAAATCACAATTAGTCAGACAGTAACATACAATGCATATAATGGTGAAACAATTTATGTATCTCCAAACGCTAATGGTACAGGTAGCAAGGAAGATCCAGCTGACTTACAGACAGCAATTAAGTATGCTCAGCCAGGTCAGACAATCGTAATGATGGAAGGTACATATAAGTACACAAGTACTGTAACAATTCCAAGAGGAACAAACGGTACAGAAGATGCACTTATTTACTTAATCGCAGATCCAGATGCAAGCACAAGACCAGTTATTAGTGGTGCAAATGCAAGTGGACATGCAATGGAAATCGCAGGTAACTACTGGTATATCCAGGGTATTGACGTTACAGAGTCAGCTGATGGTAAAGATGGTATTCACTTAAGTGGTAGCTATAACACAGTTGATAATGTAGAGACTTATGAAAATGGTAACACAGGTCTTCAGATTTCAAGACTTTCTGCTAATGATGCAGATAAGTCAACATGGCCTTCATACAACTTAATTCTTAACTGTACATCTTACAATAACCACGATAAGGGTTATGAAGATGCTGATGGTTTTGCAGCTAAGTTAACATGTGGCGATGGAAACGTATTTGATGGTTGTATTGCACATAATAATGCCGATGATGGTTGGGATCTTTTCGCTAAGGTTCAGTCAGGTGCAATTGGTGTAGTAACAATTAAGAATTCAGTAGCATATGCAAATGGATATCTACTTGATGGTACAAATGCTGGTAACGGTAACGGATTTAAGATGGGTGGCGATTCAATGACAGGCTATCATATCCTTTATAACTGTGTAGCATTTGATAACAAGTCAAAGGGTATTGATTCAAACTCTTGCCCAGATATTCAGATTAGTATGTCTACATCATTTAATAATGAAGCTAACAACGTAGCACTTTATACAAATACAGCAGCTAACACAGATTATTCTGCATCAGGTATTCTTTCATTCAGAACACAGAATACTGATAATGCTGAAAATATTAAGCTTGTAGGTAGTCAGGATTCAACAAAGGTTTACCAGTCAACAAACTACTTCTGGAAGTCAGCATCAGGAGAATCAAAGGATGCTTCAACAACAGTAACAAGTGATTGGTTTGAATCAGTAGATACAGGTATGGATTATACAACACATGTTTACAGCGAATTACCTGTAACTCGTAATGAAGATGGAACAATTAATATGAACGGTCTCTTAGTCTTAACAGATAAGGCTGCAGAGGGAACAGGTGCAACACTTAACGCAAGTACACTTACAGCATCTAAGGAAATTACTGTTTCAGAAAATGTAACAACAGGTTTAATATCAGAAGTTGCAGCTGATGAAGATGTAACATATGCAGTACTTGATGGTGATGGTGTAGTTGTTACTCAGGGCGAAAGCTTTGTAGTAAGATCAGCAGCAGATTTTGCTAAGTTTGTTAAGGTATTAGTTGACGGCGTTGAAGTTGATCCAAGTAACTATGTAGTAACAGAAGGTTCAACAATCGTTACATTTAATGCAGCTTACTCAGCAACACTTGCTACAGGTACTCATACTGTAGAAATTGTTTCAGAAGATGGAGTGGCAACAGCAACAATTACAGTAGCAAGCGCTACAACAGGTGAAGTTGCAGCAGATACAGCTACAGTAGTAGCAGCAGATTCAGCTACTGTAGCAGCAGATTCAAGCGAAGTTTCAACAACTGATAAGAAGACAGGCGATAGCGCAATGCCAGTTGTTTATGTAAGTCTCATGGCATTAGCAGCAGTAGCATTTGTTACTAATAAGAAGAGAAAGAACGCTTAATAGATAGTCGAATACAAGATTTTTTCTTAAGGTTTAAATTAAACAAAAGACCCTTTATTACTGAATTAATAAAGGGTCTTTTAATAAATAACCAATGATAAAACATAAAAAGTACAATATTACATCTTGGGGAATGACTAATTTTTATGTATAATTTCCACAGCAGACAAAGGGACCACCGCAAGGGTTCGTAGACGGGCATGAAGTATATATACAATTTAATAACGGGAGGACAACACAATGAAGTTTAAAAACTTTAAGAGAGTGCTTGTAGGGGTATTAGCATTTGCGCTAGTTATCGCTTCAATTCCATTTTCTGGAAGCTTGGTAAGTGTAAAGGCTGATGAGTTAAGCAATGGTTTAACTGCAACAGAAGCCGTAAAGGGTGAAACTTACAAAATGACTTTTGCTGGATTAGATGGAAGCGATTACAAACATACTCCAGGTACAAGCTTAGGCTTAGTAACATTTGTAAAGAACACAGCTAACAATGGCGCACATGGTTTGACTATGAACGATGGTGCTGAGATTACTGTAAAGGTAGCAGGACCTTGTACAATTACAGTTTCATCATGTTTTTATGCTAATGAATCGACAATTCTTTATATGAATGGAGAACAGGGTCAAAAGGCAAAAGTTGGAACTGATGGCGATACTTTAACTTACGAATACACTGGTGGAGCTGGAGAGGTTACATTTAGTGCAGTTGATGGTACAACATGGATTCATGAAATTACAGTAACACCTAATCCATATGTTGCTACAACAACAACATGGAATTTCAATAAGTCTAATGCAAACTATTCAAGTGCATATTCATTAGCACTTCAGGGAGCTAATAATGGTACAGGTACATTTGAAGGCTTAGAGATTGATGCTACAAATGGTAAGTTAGCAGCAAGAGATTCAGATGCACAGGCTAATGCAGGTACAACAATTACAATTCCTGTTGGCTCATATTCAAACTACACACTTAATGTAGTAGCTTATAATGGCGCAACAATGAGTGTAGATGGTGCTACACTTACAACAACTGAAGCAATTTCATGGAACAACTATTCAGTAACGGGAACTACTGATGAAGAAACAGAATCAATTGTACTTTCAATCGATTCTAATACATATATTAAGGAGATTTCATTGACTGAGGCTAGATCAACAGACCCAACACAGGCAGGAAATGGAAAAATCGACGTAGTTGACTTTGGTGCAGAGCAGTTAGATAGTAGTGTTTACAATAATTTACTTACAGAAAGCATTCAGACAGCATTTTACGGTTCAAGTGTTGCAGCTGGTACTCCTGGTGTAAATATTGGTGACTTTACTATTTATGATACAGAAGGTAACGAATTCATTTATTTCTGTGCTGGCGGTAAGACAAACAACAGATATAGAACAACTAATACAAACTTAACTAGATATGATGAAAAGAGTAAGAAGGATGCAGATGGTAATGAATACAAGGGTTACATTTATTCTAACAATCAATCAACAGATAGCGTATATATGAACTTTACATTAGTTGAAAATGATATTTTAACATTAATGCTTGGTTCAAACGGTGGTGATGCTACATATTATTTAGTATCTCCAAGTGGAAATATTCAGACATTTAATTTTAAAAACAAGGCTGGTCTTGAAGAAGCAACATTCTATGCTGCTGAATCAGGCACATATAAGTTATACTGTACTAACGAAAAGTTAGTAATTGCAAGAGCAACAAGAGTTCACACAGTTCCAGTTAAGATTACAGGTACATCTACATATGCAGATCCTAATGGTCTTGGAACAGCAGCTCCATCAGGTTACAGCTTAGTATTTACTAATAAGCAGACAGGTGGAGAAACAGTTGCTGAAGTAGCAGCAGATGGCTCATATAAAGCTTTCCTTTATCAGTCATTTGATTATGAAGTATCATTAAAGAATGCTAATGGTTATGTTATTGCAAGCCAGGATAAGTTAAGTGTTTCATCAGATGTAGAGTCACTTAGCCTTGATTTTGTAATCAATCCAGTAGAGCTTGTAACAATTACAGGTAATATTACAGGTATTAGTGCAGATGCGGCTGCAAAGGTACAATTAGCATTTAAAGCAGATAAGATTTATGTTCCAGAATTAACAATTAATAGTGATTTATCTTTCACATTAAAGGTTGAAGCTGGTGTTACATATGAAGTAGTAGCAACAGATGCTGCTGATTACACATTATTAACAACATCTATTGAAACAGATGGAGATGCTGTAAAGAATATTGAATTTGCAGCTAAGGATACATATGATGCAACAATTACACTTGCAGGTATCTCAAGTGAAGATGCTAAGAATGCAGTAATTACATTAACTAATATTAATGATACTTACGAAGATGGTACAAGCTATGTTTATACATATAACTATGGCGATAATATTTCCTTAAGAGAAGGTCAGTATTCAATTAAGGTTACAGGTATTGGTAACTATGCATACGAGCAGGCTCCAACATATGATTTAAAGCTTGGTTCATATGATAACACAGCTGATAAGACAGGTAATAGCGTAGAAGTTAAGTTCTATGATGTTACAGATTGGAATTTCTCAGTTTACAATAAGGCATATGATGGAAATGGTATCGAGACAATTAATGGTAGCAATTACTACTATGGTTTAGCTCTTAATGAAAATGTATTAGAGAACAAGACATACCTTCTTCTTAACGAATCAGCAGATGCTGAAGGTAATACAGTAAATGGTACAATTGAAGTACCAGTTAAGGCTGGCGATATCGTAACATTATCATACTGCTATAGCGCTTACTTTACAGCAGGTGATGTAACAGTAGCTAATAAGTCAGGTTCAACAAGTTTAATTGAACAGACAGAGGTTGTTGCAAGCCAGGATGGCACAATGACAATTAAGTCAAACGGTGGTCAGACATACTTCACAGAGATTAGCGTTGTAACTCCAACAGAGTATAAGAGCGTTATTACAGTAGGTGCAGATAAGGATTACCAGACAATTAATGATGCATTAGATGCAGCAAGAACAATGCAAAGAACAGATGACCAGGAAGTTACAATTGTAATTGATCCAGGTACATATCAGGAAATGCTTGTTATTGACGTTGACAATGTTAATTTAGTAAATGCAGCAGGAGATGCAGCAAGTACAGATCTTACAAATTCAGGTGTTGATATCGTAGATACAGCAGTTAGAATTACATCATACTATGGACATGGTTATGCATACTATAGTATGGATAAGAATTGTAAGTATAATGCAGATTTATTAGATGTTAATACATACAATGGTTATTATTCATTCCAGAATCCAGGTTCTGGTACAACAAACGGAAGCTACTGGAATGCAACAGTAGTTGTATATGCAGATGGCTTTAGCGCAGATGGAATTATTTTTGAGAACTCATTTAACCAGTATCAGTCAGAGCTTGCAGCTAACGATACAATCGTTGCACTTAGCAGTGCTAAGGGTGAATCAAAGGGTGCAAGAAATGACTACGAAGTTGGTTCAACAGCAGTTCAGGCAAAGGCTTATGTAGAAAGAGCAGCAGCTCTTGCAATCGTAAGCAATGTTTCAGATACATATTTTGATAATTGTAAGTTCATCGGTAGACAGGATACACTCTATGGTGGAACTGATTCTACAGTAGTATTTGATCAGTGCCAGATTTATGGTGGAACAGATTACATCTTCGGTGGTATGGAAGCTATTTTCTATCAGTGTGATTTAGTAGCTAACACAAGTGAGGATGCAAACGATACTTTCTACATTACAGCAGCTCAGCAGTCTTCTGGTAGAGGTTACTTAATGTATGAGTGTACAGTTACATCAACAACACCAGGTGTTGATACAGCTTCAACAAAGCAGTCTAAGCAGGGTTACTTTGGTAGACCATGGCAGGCTAATACAGCTGAAGTAGTATTCTACAATACAACAATTGAAACAACAGATTTCTATGATGGTGAATCAAAGCTTCTCATCTGCGATGAGGGATGGAATTCATCACTTGGTGGAAAGTCTACATTAAGCTATGAATATGGTTCAGTAGATGAAAATGGTAATGCAGTTGATACATCTAGCAGAGTTTCATGGTCAACATTACTTACAGAAGCTAAATTAAATGATGGTACAGAAATTAGCTTTGTAAACTTCGTTGGTAAAGATTTTATATTAGATATCATTGAAGATGGTGGCTTAAATTGCATTAATTATGAAGTATTAGATGGTGCAAATTCAACAGTAACTGTAGGTGAAGGATTAATAGTAAGATCTGCAGCAGATATTAGTAAATTCGGAAGAGTTACAGTTGATGGTGAAATAGTTGATCCTTCTAATTACACAGTAACAGAAGGTTCAACAATTATTGAACTTTCAGCTGATTACTTAGCATCACTTGGTGAAGGTTCACATACTGTTACAATTCTTTCAACAGATGGCGCAGCATCTACAGTATTTACATTACTTGCAGCTGAGCCTTCAACAGAAGAGCCTTCAACAGCTGAGCCTTCAACAGAGGAACCAGCAACAGAAGAGCCTTCAACAGAAGAACCAGCAACAGAAGAGCCTTCAACAGAAGAGCCTTCAACAGCTGAGCCTTCAACAGAGGAACCTTCAACAGAAAATACAACTGGCGAAGTAGCAGCAGATACAGACGTAGTAGCAGCTGAAACAACAACAGCAAGTGCTACAGAAGCTTCTACAGCGGCTAGCAATACAACAGAAGTTGCAGCAGATACAACTGTTACAGCAGATAGAAATAATTTCGTAATCGGACTTGCTCTAGCAAGCGTTTCAGCAGCAATTGCAGCTGGTGCAGTAGCAGCTAGAAAAAAGGAAGAGGAAGAATAAAACAAGGTTAGTAAAAGCAGTTAATGAATTAATACTTAGCTTTAAACTGACATAAAAAATAAGCTTGCAATCATTAATTCCAATTTATTCCAAGTGGAATAAGGAGTTATTGATTGCAAGCATTTTTATTTTTATTTAGAGATACATTTTCAAAGACTATAAACTAATCTTCTTATCTAATAAATATGCGGTACCCCAGATCATAAAAAACATAGAAATCAAAGATATAATAATCTGTGGTAAAATAGAGAATAAGTATTCTCCAATATTTTCAGGGCTTGAGTTAAGCTTTGGCAGGTGGTTTATAATAACTGCATATACAATGACAAATGCAATAAAGAGTGCAACTGAAAGAAATCCTCTAGCTTTGCTATTTGAAAGAATTGTAGCTGATATTGTTATTGATAAATATCCCATTACAACATAAGTTAAGAATACAATTACAACACTAATAATTGTAAATACAATTGATAGAATAAATGTTGAAAGATTTGTATCTAAACTTACTAGAACAATGTCTAAAATATCTAGTGCTGAAAAATTTGCTGTATCAAAAAGACTAGCATATAGTTTAATATCCCAAAATCCAATAGCTGCGAATACAAGAGCAACAACAAAAGCTGTTAAAATTGCATGTATAAGCTTTGAAAGAATAATTGAAATTGTTGAATTTGGTGTCATGAAAATAAGATATATAGTCTTATTTTTAAGCTCCTTACTATAAGAACTAATGGCAAGGGCAAATACAATAAAGTAAGAAATAGCAGTAGCAAATACTAAAAGTACAATTGCTAATTCGAGTCCGCTATAGTCTACATTGCTATAACAAATTAAAAAATAACCTTCTAAAAAAGCTAATGCTAAAAAGAAAATCAAAAGTGGTGCTATATTTTTTCTAATTTCATATTTTAATAATTTAAACATGTCATCCTCCTTAAGCATAGATTCTCTTGTACTGATCTACAAGATTTAATCCAGTCTGATTACGTAATTCTTCAATAGAACCAGCAGATACGATGTTCCCCTGCTTAATGAAAATAGCGTGAGTTGAAACTGCTTCAAGCTCATCAACTAAGTGAGAAGAAACAATCATGATTCTTCCTGGACCTGAGTTGGCTGCAATAGTTGCTACCATACGTTCTCTAGAAATAATATCAATGCCGTTTAGAGGTTCATCAAGCATCATAAGACCAGAGCTTCGTGAAAGTGAAACAGCAATTTTTAATTTTGCTAACATACCTGTAGACATTTTATAAGCTTTTAAATTATCAGGAAGCTGCATATCATTTAAGAATGAATAGAACTTATCCTTATTAAAATCAGCAAAGAAATCGCTAAAGTAATTGCTGATATCCTTTGGTGTCATATATGAATAGAAATAACTTTCTGTTGGCATATATGAAATGTCTGACTTAGCTTCACAAGAAAGTGGCTGTCCCTTATAAAAAATTTGTCCGCTGTCGGGCTTTACAAGACCCGCAATCATTTTCATAAATGTAGATTTACCACTACCATTAGGACCAAGTAAGGCATATACATTTCCAGCTTCAAGGGAAATACACTGATTGAATGCGGCTGTAATATTTGAGTATTGTTTGTTAATGTTTTGCAATACTAGCATATGTTCCTCCTTTTGGAAAACATCCGGCTTTGTCATTAGTTTATAGCCTATATATAGTTTGATGTTTTCAAATGTAAAAAAATTATATCATAATATTTATATAATTTATAGTAGTTTTTTATTCTTGTTGACTTTTGCTTTTGGTGATAAGATTTAGACATATAAAAACATTTTATAAAGGATTATTGTGAGGTAAAATATGTATATAATAGCAGGTTTAGGAAACCCAGGAAAAGAATATGAAAAAACAAGACATAATGCAGGTTTTGCAGTTATAGATGAGTTAGCAAGTAAGCATAATATTGACATTGATAATTCAAAGTTTAAGGGCATGCTTGGTAAAGGTGTAATTAACGGTGAGAAGGTAGTACTTGTAAAACCTCTTACTTATATGAATAATTCCGGCGAATGCATAAGAGCGGTAATGGATTATTACAAGGCTGATATTGAGGATTTCATTGTGGTTTTTGATGATATTAGTTTAGATGTAGGCAAATTAAGAATTCGACCTAAGGGAAGTGCTGGCGGTCACAACGGAATTAAGAGTATCATCGCTCATTTAGGTTCAGACGGCTTTAAGAGGGTTAAGTTTGGTGTAGGCAACAAGCCTTCTGGCTGGGACCTTGCAGATTGGGTACTTGGTAGATTTAACAAAGAAGATGAAAAGACTTTAGAAGATGCAAAGAAGAGAGCTTGCGAGGCTATTGAAACAATTATGGCGGAAGGTACTGAATTTGCCATGAACAAGTTTAATTAGTAGATAGTTAAACAGGCTAGGTTAAAAGGAGAAACTTATGGATACATTTTACGATCCAATACGTAAGCTAGAAGGCATTAAGGAATTAAATACAGTTCTAGATGGCAAAGGCGGAAAACTTGTATCTATATCAGGCTGCATAGATACGCAAAAGGTGCATTTAGCCTCTGCAATTGCTAGCGATTATAATTTCCTACTTATTGTAAGCTCTGACGAAGTGAAGGCTAGAAAGATAGCTGAGGATGCGGCATTTTTTAATGAAAATGTATCGTATTATCCAGCTAAGGATGCGATTTTTTACAATGCAGACATTTCCGGAAAGCAAATTGTAGGACAGAGAATTGAAGTTATAAATAAGATTATCAATGAGGACAAGTTAACTATTGTTACCACAATTGATGCACTTTCAGATACTTTAATTCCAATTGAAAAATACATTGATAATACTTTAGTTTTTAAGACAGATGACGTCTTAGATTTAGATAAGATTAAGTCAAAACTTGTGGCTATAGGTTATGAGAGAATGCCTATGGTTGAGGGAAGAGGCCAGTTTTCTATACGTGGTGGTATTATTGACATTTTCCCATTCACCAGTGAGACTCCAGTAAGAATTGAGCTTTGGGATGATGAGATTGATTCTATTAGATACTTTGATGTAGACAGTCAGCGCTCTATTGAGAAAGTAAAGGAAATAAGAGTATTTCCGGCGACGGAATACATTTTCACAGAAGAGGAAATTGAAGAAGGATTAGAACTTATTGAAAAGGAAGCTAAAGCACAGTTACAGGTCTTTAATATTGAAAAAAAGAGACGTAGTAAGGAAGATATTGATGCAGGTAATGCCATTAGAAAACTTGTGGCAGATGCTAAAAGAACCGGGGATTATTCTAGGTTTATTAAGGCTTTCTCAAGTGAAACTGTGGGCTTTGCAGACTATTTGCCAAAGGGTAAAACTTTAATCGTTCTTGATGAATTACATAGATTAAAGGAAAAGTCTGATTTAGTAAGCTATGAGTATGAGGAAAGCATGAAGCACAGACTTTCTTGTGGTATGGTGCTTCCTTGTCAGACTAGTTTGATTCGTCCTATGGATGAAATTATGGCAGGACTTAAGGACTTTAAAAAGCTGACACTGTCTGCTCTTGACTATACTTATAAATTGAATAAAATCGACTTTTCAATGAATCTAGAAACAAGAACTATTAGTTCTTATAATAATAGTTTTGAGATGCTTGCCAATGATCTTGCCAAGTATAAGAAGAATAAATACAGCGTGGTTTTGGTTTCTAGTTCAAGGACTAGAGCTAAGAGAATCGTGGATGATTTAGCAGGTCTTGAGATTGAGAGTTATTATAGTGATGATTTTACAAAGCCTATAAAGCAGGGCACTATTATGGTGACTTATGGTAGTTTACATGCGGGCTTTGAATATCCTTTACTAAAGTTTGTATGTATATCTGAGAGTGACATTTTCACAGATAGGGAAAAGAAGAGACTTAAGCGTAAGAAGGAGGCCAAGAAAAATGGTAACTCTATCGCTAGCTTTAACGACTTAAACGTAGGGGATTACGTGGTTCACGAGACTCACGGTCTTGGTATCTATAAGGGTATTGAAAAGATTGTGGTTAATGACGTGGAGAAGGATTACGTAAAGATTGCCTATGATGGTAATAGTAATTTATTCCTTCTTGCCACTCAGTTAGATAGATTGCAAAAATATGCCGCGGCAGACGTAGAGAAAAAGCCTAAGCTTAATAAACTTAACTCTGTGGAATGGTCAAAGACTAAGAGTAAGGTTAAGTCTGCGGTTGAAGAGGTGGCAAAGGATTTAGTTGAGCTTTATGCCACACGTTCAAAGATTAAGGGCTACGAGTTTACAGCGGATACTGTTTGGCAGCAGGAATTTGAGGAAATGTTCCCATACGAGGAGACTCTAGATCAGTTAAATGCCATTGATGATACTAAAAAGGACATGGAAAGTCCTAGAGTTATGGATAGACTGATTTGCGGGGATGTAGGTTATGGTAAGACAGAAGTTGCTATTAGAGCGGCCTTTAAGGCAGTTCAGGATAGCAAGCAGGTGGCTTATCTTGTGCCAACTACCGTGCTTTGTAATCAGCATTTTAACAACTTCAAGGAAAGACTAAAGGACTTCCCAGTTACAGTGGAGCAGTTATCAAGCTTTAAGACCTCCGCTCAAAATAAGGAGACGGTGGCTAAGCTAAAGAAGGGCACTGTAGACATTGTAATAGGAACTCACAGACTTCTTTCAAAGGATGTGGAGTTTAAGGATTTAGGCCTACTTATTATTGATGAGGAACAGCGCTTTGGCGTAACTCATAAGGAAAAGATAAAAAAGCTTAAGGAAAATATTGACGTACTTACACTTTCAGCAACTCCAATTCCTAGAACTCTTCACATGAGTTTAGTGGGAATTAGAGATATGAGCGTTTTAGAGGAGCCACCGGTGGATAGAATTCCTATTCAGACTTTCGTTACAGAGCATAACGATGAGATGATTCGAGAGGCTATTAATCGTGAGCTTGCAAGAGATGGTCAGGTTTTCTATGTATATAACAAGGTTAAGGGCATTGAGGATATGGCGGCTCACGTGGAGTCCCTTGTTCCTGATGCAAATGTAGCAATAGCTCATGGTCAGATGGACAAACGCCAGCTTGAGCGAATCATGACAGACTTTATTAATCATGAAATTGATGTACTGGTATGTACAACAATTATTGAGACAGGTATGGATATTTCTAACTGTAACACAATGATTATTGAGGATGCAGATAACTTCGGTCTATCTACTCTTTATCAGTTAAGAGGTAGAGTTGGTCGAAGCAACAGAACTGCCTTTGCCTTCCTTTTGTATAAAAGAGACAGAATGATTTCTGAAATTGCAGAGAAGAGATTGTCGGCAATCAAGGAATTTGCAGGCTTTGGTAGCGGCTTTAAGATTGCCATGAAGGATCTAGAAATTAGAGGTGCGGGTTCGGTACTTGGCCGAAGCCAGCATGGACACATGGCAGCAGTAGGTTACGACCTTTATTGTAAAATGTTAAATCAGGCCGTTAATAAGCTTAAGGGTATTAAAAATGAATACGATTTCGAGACAACAATCGACTTAGACGTAGATGCCTTTATTCCTTCTACTTATATTAGAAGTGAGTATCAAAAGCTTGATGCCTATAAGCGAATTGCAAACATCGAAACTATGGAAGAGCTAAATGATATGGAAGATGAATTAGTAGATAGATATGGAGAGCTCCCAGCGGCAGCCCATAATCTAACTATGATTGCTCTTATTAAAGCCAAGGCTCACAAGATTGGCTTTATTGAAATTAAGGGTGGCCTTCACAATGCCATAGGCGAAAGCGGCAATTCTCAGTGGTTTACTAACATGTCCATTTCACCAAAATCAGAAATTGATGTGGAAGCCCTTGATGAATTTTTAGCTAGATTTGGCGGGGCTCTAGCCTTTAGTGTTAGGGATGCTAACTTTAGATGGAAGGTTACAAAAAGAAAGTTTGGCAATGCCAGGGAATATCTAAATGGACTTAATAGCTTAATGGATGATTTCTTGGAAAATGTTGTAAAAAAATAGACTTAAAGAGTGGATTTAATTACACTTATGAATTAAAAGTGCGGAGGATTTATGGGAAAAGTTAAAGACTTTTTGAAGAAAAAAGACATCGAAATATCTGTAAAAAGATACGGTGTAGATGCCTTAGGAGCCATGGCCCAAGGTCTCTTTTGTTCCCTTTTAATAGGAACAATACTTAATGCCATTGGAACACAGTTTTCCATTGGCTTATTAACAAAGACAATAGCAACTATTAGTGGAACTGATTATACAATCGGTGGTTTAGCATCAGCTATGAGTGGTCCAGCTATGGCACTTGCAATAGGTTATGCCCTAAAGTGTCCTCCACTTGTGCTTTTCTCTATGGTATCAGTAGGCTTTGCTGCCAATGCCCTAGGTGGAGCTGGGGGTCCTTTAGCAGTATATTTTATATCTATTATTGCTGCTGAGGCAGGAAAGTTAGTATCAAAGGAAACAAAGATAGATATTCTTGTAACACCGATTGTTACTGTAGTTGTGGGAATTATTGTCTCAAGTCTAATTGCGCCACCAATAGGTAAGGCAGCTCTTTGGCTTGGAAATATTATTATGTGGGCTACGGATTTGCAGCCATTCCTAATGGGAATTGTGGTGTCCGTCTTTATGGGCATTTTCCTAACCCTTCCAGTATCTTCTGCTGCAATCTGTGCGGCTCTTGGCTTAGTTGGTCTTGCAGGTGGTGCAGCAGTGGCAGGATGTTGTGCTCAGATGGTAGGCTTTGCGGTTATTTCCTTTAGAGAAAATAGATGGGGTGGTCTAGTTTCACAAGGTATTGGAACATCTATGCTTCAGATGGGAAATATTGTAAAGAATCCTAAAATCTGGCTTGCGCCAATTCTTGCATCAGCTATTACAGGACCTATTGCAACTTGCATCTTCCATTTAGAGATGAATGGTGCAGCAATTTCTTCAGGTATGGGAACTTGTGGAATGGTAGGTCCTCTAGGAGTTTATACTGGTTGGCTATCTGATATTACTAAGGGCTTAAAGACTTCGATTACAGCCTTTGATTGGATTGGTTTAGTACTAATTTGCATAGTTTTACCAGCAGTATTTGCCTTGATTTTTGACCTAATTATTAGAAAAATTGGTTGGGTTAAAGAGGGCGATATGAAGCTTGAAGTATAGAAAATTCAATAAATCTTAAAAGTGGTAAGGTATAAAACTTTACCACTTTTTTTTCACAAATTAGGTTGACATAAAGAATAAAAATGATTATAATTCAGTTTAGTACTTTAAAGCGTAACGCTTTAAAGCGAATAAAGAAAATGCAAAAAAGTTTGTAGACAATATAAGTAACAACACAAAATTAGGATATGTAGTAAATGTGAGATGTGATGCATTTTCATAAGGATTCTTATTAGGAGGAAAGTGAAATGTTGGAACAAAAAGGTGATTTAACGTCGTTTAGACCAGACATTAAAGTAGTTGACTGTACATTACGTGATGGAGGACTCGTTAATAATTTTGAGTTCTCAGATGACTTCGTCCGTGATTTATATAAGACAAATGTAGCAGCTGGAATAGATTATATGGAATTTGGTTATAAGGCTTCTAAAGAGGTTTTTGATCCAAAGGACTTCGGTAAGTGGAAGTTTTGTAATGAAGAAGATATTCGCGCTATTGTTGGCGAGAATAATACAGATCTTAAGATCGCAGTTATGGCAGATGTAGGTAGAACTGATCTTAATGATATCCCACCAAAGTCAGAGAGCGTGGTTGATCTCATAAGAGTCGCTACTTATATCTACCAGATACCAGCAGCTATTGAGATGATTGAGGACTTTGCTAAGAAGGGTTATGAAGTAACTGTAAACATTATGGCTATTTCAACAGCTTCTGAGACAGAACTTGATTTAGCTCTTGAACTTTTAGGTAAGAGCTCAGCTAATGTAATTTACTTAGTTGATAGCTACGGTTCATTATTCCCAGAGCAGATGTGCAGATTAGCTGAGAAGTACTTAGCAGTTGGGGAAAAGTACAACAAGGCAATTGGTATTCATGCTCACAATAATCAGCAGCTTGCTTTTGCTAACACTATTCAGACAGCAAGCATCGGTATTAGCTACTTAGATGCAACTGTTAATGGTATGGGAAGAGGCGCTGGTAACTGCTGTACAGAATTATTACTTGGATTCCTTAGAAATCCTAAGTATAAGATTGCTAATATTTTCAAATTTATTGAGACACACATGGTTCCACTTAAAAAGAGTGGTGTTACATGGGGCTCTGATATTCAATATATTATTACAGGACAGGCCAATCAGCATCCTAGAGCAGCTATTGCTTTTACAGCTGAGAAGAGAACTGATTACTCTAAGTTTTATACAGAGGTAACAGCCTACGAATAAGATATTTTCACTATTTCATACTTTATATAACCAAACAAAAAAGACTGCATATTGCAGTCTTTTTTGCTTTAAAACTTTTTATTTATCTGCGTTTTGTGTATAATTATTAAAAATATATAGAGGAAACTAGTTTTATGGAAAGAAAAAAATTATATATTGGAATTTGTGATGATGAGGATTATTTTATACAACAAATAAAGTTTGCTATAGATAGTTATTTAGAAGAAAAATATGATAATTATGAATGCCTATTAATGCACAGCGGAGAAGAATTGTTAGAATATAAAGGGGAAACTATTGATTTATTATTCTTAGATATACAGCTTTCTGGTATGAATGGTATAGAAATAATGAATAAAGTTTTACATAGTAATAAAGTATGGCGAATTGTTTTTGTATCTTCTTATGAGGAAGAAGTTTGGAATAGTTTTAGTATGAAGACTTTAGGCTTTTGTAGAAAACCGATTGTAGAAGAGGAAATTGCAAAGTATATAAAAATAGTTTTGTCAGAGCTTAGGAAAGATTTTCTGATTAAGTTCAAAGAAAATGATGATTCCACATATGTAAAACTTAGTGAGCTTTATTATATAGAGGCTGAAGGAAGTTATATAAAATTATTTACGGCAAAAGGTAGTTTTATAATATCTGGTAAGATTGGAGATTGGGAAAAGAAATTATTAGATTACCATATTTGTAGAATACATAAATCTTACATGGTCAATCTAATGTATGCTAAGGTTGAAGGAAACGTAGTAATCGTGAGCCCTATAAATGAAAAACTTACTATTGGCAGATTATATAAGAAAAAATTTAAGGAATCTTATGAAGATTTTATACTAGAAAGTATGAGGCTTAGACATGATATTTAATGGAAATTTTTTTGAGATGATTATTAATATAATGGCTTTCGTTTTAGCATTTATGTTTGTTTTGACAAGTTTTCGCAATATTAGAAGAAAAAACAAAATACTCACTAAAGAAAAAGAAGAATATAATTATCTTTTAAAAAAGCAAGAAGAGTATTTGAATCTGGTTATAAAGAGAGATGAAGATGTTAGAAAATTTAGACATGATTTAAATGCTCACCTTATTATTCTAGAAGATTTATTGAATAAAAAAGACATAGAAGAAGCAAATAACTATATAAATAAAATCAAGAATAATACAAGTATGGAATCTAAGGGTAAGACATCTAACTCAGTTATAAATGCTATAATAAATGATTTTACTAACCGCCTAGACGAGGATAAAATAGAATTTAAATTAGATTTTAATATAGATATTATTAATCATGAGAAAAATTTTGATATAGCTATTTGCATTTATAATCTATTATTAAATGCTATTGAGGCTTGCGAAAAATTGGACGTAAATAATAGAAAAATAATTATTTCGATGGAACAAATAGATAGTAAGTTTTATTTTAAACAAAAAAATTCTTGCGGAATTACTCATAACATAGAAAAAGTGACTAAACTAAAAACAAGTAAAAATGATAAAAAAAGACATGGATATGGATTGAAAAATGTAGAAGAAATTGTAAAAAAGTATAATGGTAAAATTAGCTATTCGGTTAAAGAAAAGTATTTTTATACAGAGTTATTATTATAGAGCCTGAGTTTATCAGGCTCTTTTTTATTGATAGTACATCTAATTAGGTTGTTTGTGATAAATATATGTCGTTTATGAAAAATTTTTAAGGGGAAAGTTTTGGCGTGTTATATTTTTCTATGTCAATGAAGACAATATATATGAAATGAGATTGAAGATGACTATTTTTATGATTTACTTTAATGCTAAGGAGGACATATGGACACAGTTTTAGAAGTTTCTAACCTATCAAAAAAATATAATGATTTCTGCTTGGATAAGGTATCTTTTAAAATAAAAAAAGGACATATAGTGGGGTTTATAGGAACTAATGGTTCAGGAAAATCTACTACAATTAAGTCAATCTTATCTTTGATAAAAAGCGACAATGATAAAATAGAATTTTTTGGAAAAAAATTATCAAAAGATACAAAGAATAGATTGGCAGTAGTATTAGATGATGGATATTTTTATGAAACATTGAAATTAGAAGAAATGAAAAAAATAGTTGCTGCATCTTATAGTAATTGGGATGAAGATAAGTATAAAAAACTAATTTTAAAGTTTAAACTTAATAATAATCAGAAATTAAAAACCTTATCTAAGGGAATGAAGATGAAATTTTCTATTGCCTTAGCTCTAGCCCATAATGCGGAATTAATAATAATGGACGAACCAACAAGTGGACTAGATCCATTGGCTAGAGCACAGTTAATGGAATTTCTAAAAGAAATAGTTGCTAAAGAAAAATGTAGTATATTTTTTTCAACGCACATAATTAGTGATTTAGAGAAAGTGGCAGATGATATAATATTTATTAATAATGGCAAGATTATATTTGAAGATACAAAGAAGAATATAGAAGAAAAATATAGAAAAATACTTAAAAATGAAAATGCTGGTATTGAGGATATTATGCTTTATCAAGTAAAGGGAGAATGGAATGAAGATTAAGAATATATTTTTATTGACTAGAAAAAATTATATGTTAATTCGCAAGTATATTTATATTTCGGCAGTTATTGCATTTTTAGCACCAGGTATTTTAATAGCTAAAACAGAGATTCCAACAGAATTTAAAGATTTTTTTGGAAGTGCGATTTTTTTGATTGTTGAAAATGTTATAGTGCTTTTTTTAGCTAATTCTTTGGCATTGATTGAAGAAAATTCTAGTAAAGGATTGGCATATTTATGTACAACACCTTATAGTCGCAAAGAAATTGTTGTATCAAGTTATTTCTTTGATTACATAGTATATTTTAGTTATTGCCTAATATATGGCTTATCTAGCTTATTGTTTAAAAGTAATTTGATTAAATTAGATTGGAATCTGTTTGTAATGGGCTTGATTAGTGCTGTTTTAATTAGAGCGGTCCTTATTCCAATCAGTTTTAAATTTGGATACGATAAGGCTAAATATATAATAACTGTTTTAATAATTGTTATTCCTTTTATTGCTTCATATTTGCCTAACGTTATTGATGTAAGAAATTTTAATCTAATGAGTTTATTTAACATGTCGATTAAAATGAGTTTACTTGCAATAGCTTCACTGCTTATAGCTGAATTATTATCTATAAATGTTAGCTTTTATATATTTGATAATAAAGAATTTTAGGAGTAAGAGATTTATGAGGTTTATTATATTTATTTTGGCGTTTTTATGCGTTTTACTAATATCGTATTATATTAGAAACAGTAAAAAGAAATAAGAGATTAAACATGAAATGAGGTGACCACAAAAGTTAAATTTTAAATTTAATTTTTGTGAGTCACCTCATTTACTATAAATTTTATATAGGAATGAAAGTAAGCAAATGTTAACTTATAACCTGGATAAATTTAATTTGTCAAAGCTTCTTTTTGTATCCATTTGCCGTTTAGGAATCTAATTCCAAAGAATAGGGAACGGCAGCCCCAGTCAATAAACATACCAATCCATACACCAAGTACGCCAAAGCCAAGGATTAGTCCGAAAATGTAACTACTACCGACTCTGAATATCCACATTGATAGGATGCTTACAATCATGGTGTAATGCACATCACCTGCGGCTCTAAGGGCATTTGGCATTGTAAATGATAATGGCCAGATAAATAGAGATGTAATATTAAAGGCTCTAAGTACCACAGTGGCAATATCCACAGCCTCAGGAGATAAGTTAAACCAAGTTGGAATGTAATGACCTAAGAAGAAGAGGGTGATATTACAAATCCAATCTCCAATGTAAGCCCAAAGAAGTATCTTTTTAACATAGTGCTTGGCTTCATCTTTTCTACCAGCACCAATACACTGACCGACTACTGTAATAAGGGCGAGTCCCATGGAACTTGCTGGGATATTAGCAAAGTCGATTATGGTGTAACTAACTGAGTTAGCAGCAATTGCTGCCTGTCCAAGGGTTGTAACCATGCGGACAACCATAAGCTTACCAATCTGGAACATTCCATTTTCAATACCAGATGGAATACCTATAAAGAGAATCTTCTTAATAAGTGAGAAGTTTGGAAGGTAGTCAGCAAGCTTATTAAGTCTAATTGGTGACTTCTCTCGCATAATGAAGTAGCTCATAATGGCACTACCAACAACTCTACTTAAAAGAGTAGATAGGGCAACACCAAAGACACCCCATTTAAAGCTTAGAACAAATATAGCATTACCGACAATGTTTACAATGTTCATAACTAAGCTTATGTATAAACTAATCTTTGAATTTCCTACACTTCTAAATATGGCAGCTCCGGCGTTGTAAATACCAAGGAAAGGATAGGAAATAGCTGTAACTGTAAAGTAAAGAACCGCAAAGTTCATAATAGCAGCTTCAGTATTACCAAAGATTCCTGATAAAACCGGTCTTGCAAATATAACGGAAATTCCCATCATAATTAGGGCAAATACAAGAAGTACTGTTTCTAGCTGACCTGCAGCCTTCTTTGTTCGCTTCTCATTACCTGCACCAATATATTGGCTACAAATTACGGCACCACCTGTTGCAAGGGCAGCCATAATCTGAATAATAAGTCGGTTAATATTATCTACTAATGCGACACCAGCAACCGCAGCTTCACCTGCCTGTGAAACCATGAGCTGATCCACAAAACCAACTGTTAAAGAAAGAACTTGTTCACCCATTAAAGGGATAATAAGTTTCTTTAAGTCCTTATTGGAAAATATCATAAAAAACTCCGATCTAAAAAATTTACATGAAACGAATTGTATTGTAGACCTAAGTCAAATTTAAAGCAATAAAGAAAATTTTTTTCTTTCCTTGATATTACAGATTTTATAGAAATGAAAATGTAGACTTATAATCTAGGTAAATAAAAAGATGACAGTAAAACTACTGTCATCTCTTTGATATTATTTAAGAATAGGATTTTAGCAAATTGTATGAATCCAACCCTCAGGAGCTTCAATTGTTCCCTGCTGAATTCCAAGTAATGTCTCATATAACTTCTTAGTTACAGGACCCATTTCCTCCATACCGCTTGGGAAGCAGATTTCCTTGCCGTGATCGTTAATCTTACCAACTGGTGAGATAACTGCAGCAGTACCGCAAAGACCACATTCAGCAAAGTCCTTAACTTCTTCAAATGGTACAACTCTTTCTTCAACCTCTAAACCTAAGATTTCTCTAGCAACATATACAAGTGAACGTCTAGTGATTGAAGGTAAGATACTATCTGACTTAGGTGTAACCACCTTTCCGTCCTTAGTTACGAATAAGAAGTTTGCACCACCTGTTTCCTCAACGTTAGTTCTAGTTGCTGCGTCAAGGTACATATTTTCAGCAAAACCTTCTTCGTGAGCTTTAACGATAGGGTAAAGGCTCATGGCGTAGTTAAGACCAGCCTTGATATTTCCTGTTCCGTGAGGAGCTGCTCTATCAAAATCAGAAACCTTAATAACGATAGGCTTAGCGCCACCCTTAAAGTAAGGTCCTACTGGAGTTGCAAACATTCTAAACTGGTATTCATCTGCTGGCTTAACGCCGATAACAGGATTTGTACCAAACATATATGGTCTAATGTAGAGAGTTGCGCCTGAACCGTAAGGTGGAACCCATTCCTTGTTTGCAAGAACGAGCTTATCAAGTGCCTCTAAGAATCTACCCTCTGGTAATGTAGGCATTTCAAGTCTCTCACATGAATCATTTAATCTACTAGCATTGAGGTCAGGTCTAAATGTAACGATGTGACCATCCTTAGTTGTATAAGCCTTAAGACCCTCAAAACATGTCTGAGCATACTGTAATACGCCAGCACATTCGCTTAAAACAACCTTATCATCATCTGTGATGCATCCTTCGTCCCATGCTCCATTTTTAAAATTAGTTACATATCTTGCATCTGTCTTCATGTAACCAAAACCAATATTGGCCCAATCAATATCTTTTTTCTCTGCCATAAAAAGTACTTCCTTTCCCAAATATAGACACAATAAGTAAAATAATCTATGTGTTTTATGATATTTTAACTCTTATAAATAACTTATGTCAATATAAATGTCATACAACTTACAAAACTTGTCATACAACTCAAAGAACTCAGTTAATATCTGTAAGGAAAATGTGTAGCTATACATTAAAAAAGAAAATAGAGGAAACTCTCTCTTAATATTTTACAGTTTTTCTGTCTAACTTTGTATACTGTATATATGAAAAATATTAGAAACTAAAGTGGATTTTAAAAAATAGTTTGTGTTATAATAAGTTTAGTTAGAAGGGGTTTTGTGGTAGGCAGTGGTCTAGCATAAAAAACATCCGTGATGGATAAAATTTGGGGCAATAAGAATTGAGGTGTTTTAAGTGGCAGAGATGATGACTACAGAACGTTTACTTAAGGCTGATGTTTCTTTAGAAGAGAGCAAGCAGATTGAGCGTGTTCTTAGAAGAAATAACATTTCATATTTTGAGAAGTGGAATTTACATGGTGGTCTTCTCAAATTTATGAATAACAGTAAATCAAGTAAATGTGATATCTACATTCATGTAGATTCATACGACAAAGCTAAAGCAGTTTTAGGAGAGTAAGCTTTTAGTGTGGGACGGGTAATGTATCCGCAGGGTCGATAGGACTCTAAATACAATCTAATTAGGGAGCTTTGAAAAAATCAGACAAGGCATCTAAAGATCTCGGGATTATATTAGTAGAAATTACTAGTATAATCCCTTTTTTCACTTGAATATTCGTATATAATAGAGTAATATTTTTATTAGAAGAGTTATAGAAAAATATTTACTAGTAGTTTTTAGGGATGGAAACTATCTAGGCATACTAAAAATAACGTGGCACAATAGTAAAGCTTACGCTTTTGAAGCGGGGGATTGCTTACACTGCGTTCAATAACTATGGGGAAATTATTTAGTTGTTGGAAGACTGCAGCTTTTGCAGCAGAAAAAGAGGTAGAGGATGTTAAAAAGAAAGAAAAATGTGGAGATTGATTTAATCGAGCTCTCAAAGGAAGAAATTCTTGAGAATGAGAAGAAAATTTGGGGTTATTCTCCGGAGTGGAGAAAAAGAGATGTGGCAGCAGATGAGGATTTTATAGCTAAAAAGAATGCTAAGGAAGCTAAGGAAATCAAGGAGGAGACTCCTAAGGATTTATCTAAGCTTGAGGACTTATCGAGTCAGAGTAAAGATGTCAAAAGCCTTCAGCCTAATGACAAGGTTGAGATTATTGAAATCGAGGATTTAGATCCAAGGGATTTAAATGCCAAGGATTATAACTTAAATGAAGAAATTAAAGAAGAGATTAAAGAAGAGATTAAAGAAGAGCAGGATATTCTTGTAGATGATGATTCTGAAGAAGATTTGACGGATAATTTTTTTGATGACATAAAAAGTAAAAAGAAGTCTGAAAAAAATTTACCTGATAAGAAAAAACTTGGGGCAAAGAAAATCTTTGGAAGGATTGCTCTTTGTATTCTAACGGCTGTGATTATCATTGTTCTAGCCCTTTTAGGTCTAGTACTTATAATTGAGCATGGCCCATCGAAGGCAGCCAGAAACCTTTTTGTAAATTCTGTACTTGAAACTAGTGCAGGAAAGTTTCTAGCTACAACTTTTGTTTCAGCAGAAGTAATTGATGAAATTCAGTCACAAAATTCCATCGAACTAACAGATGAGGTTACAGACTCATCTTTAATAAATGTGACTTCTGAAAATGTAGACACAGAAAACACAGGCACTACAACTGACGAAGATGGTATCGAATTAGTTGAAATTAATGGTGGCTCTTATAATGGTTATCTTTTAAAGATAAAGGATCCTTCAAGAGTTATGGTAGGAACTTGTGGTACATTTGGCGGCTACGGCTTACACGTAGATGCAATTGTTGAAAGATACGGGGCAGTCGCAGGTGTAAACGGCGGTGGCTTTGAAGATACTAATGGTATGGGAAATGGCGGCACACCAATAGGTCTTGTTATTTCAAATGGGGAATTATTAGCTGGTGAACTTGATAAAACTTACGATATTGCAGGCTTTGATAGTAACAATGTCTTAGTTGTAGGTAGTATGACAGGTCAGCAGGCAATTGATAGAGGAATTAGAGATTGCTGTTGTTACGGCCCAACTTTAATAGTAAATGGCGTGGCAACAACAGTTTATGGAACAGGTAGTGGAATCAATCCAAGAACCGCAATAGGCCAGTGCGCCGATGGAACGGTTTTGCTACTTGTAATTGATGGTAGACAGATTAACAGTATTGGTGCTACATTTGCAGATATCATTGACGTAATGTTAGAATACGGCGCTGTAAATGCTTATAACCTTGATGGCGGTAGCTCAACAACTCTTTACTATAATGGAGAATATGTAAATAGTACTGCACCGCTTACAGGCTCAAGACTTATACCAACAGCAATTATTGTTAAGTAGAATTTGGGGAGGAAAATTATGAAGAAGGGAGTCTTCTGGAAGGTCTATGGAATCGTAGTTACTTGCTCGCTTGTTTTAATTCTAGCCGGCTTAGGAGTTCTATGGTTTTACTTAGACAATTATGAGAAGTCTAGACCAGAGTATAAGGTCGAGGAGATAGTTGAAAAATTGAATAAATCGGACATCGACGACTTACTAACATATTTAGACATTCAGGTTACTGAGTTTGAAAATATGGACTCTGTTAAGGAGTATTTAAAGTCCGAGCTTAGTGGAGAGTGGAGCTACACTAAGAATAGAAATGACAGTACAGATGAGGAGCCTTGTTACATTTTAATAAAGGATGGAGACAAGGTGGGCAGCCTTAGCCTAAATAAGGATGGCAAGCAGGGAATTTTTAAAATGTCAAACTATAGCCTAGCAAGTTTTAATACGGAGCTTAATAAAACAAGAACTGTAACAATTAAGGCGCCAAACAATGCTGCAGTTTTTGTTAATGGCATTGAATTATCTGATGATTACGTAAGCTCTAATGATGAAGAAGTTGTGGATTTAGAGTATGTTGTAGATTATATTGAGACACCTACTTATAAGAGCTATAAGCTTGATAACATCTATGGTGATTTAGATGTGAAGGTTGTTGGTGTTAGTGGAAATGAATTGTCAGTAGAGGCAACGGAAACAGAGGATGAGAAAATCGTTGCCTATGAGTATTCTTTTGATTGTAGTGAGGATTTTATAAATTCTGTAGATCAAAGAGTGCGTGATTATATTTACGAATATGTAGACTATGTAATTAATACAAAGCAGGTGAGCAAAGTTCAGAATTATACGCTTTCTGCTAGTAATGCTAGAAAACTTTTTTCAAATTCTGCTGTGGCTATTGCTTGGAATGGTACACCTAAGAGTATTGATTATGGCGAGATTGAAACAAGCAATTATCAGCAGTACACAGAGGATTGCTTTAGCGTGGAGGCCAGTGTAACAGCTTCTGTTGTGACAAATAGCGGGGATGTAAGGGAGTATCCTACAACCTTGAAGATTATTTGGGTGAAGAAGAGTGGAAGTTGGTATGTAGTGGACTTTAAGTTGGGGCGTTGAAGTGGTGGAATGTGAAGGGGGGATGAAATCCCTTCTTTGTTGGGGTCCGAGGGGGCCCCTTTTTTAATGCAGTGTTTTGGGGGAGGGGAGAGCGCGCCCTCAGAAAACACGCTTTCGCTCAGAGCGCCTAGTAACAGTACTTCGCTTCTTAAAAGGGGCTTCCCCCCCTTTTAAGGAGCGAGTGCTGACTGGCGCTCAATGGTTTTCTTCGGGGCCTCTCCCCCTCCCCCCTATGCGGTTATAAATGGGCCCCCAGGGGAGCGTAACGATTAAGGGATTTCATCCCCCGATTCACATTCCCCCGCCGAGGCCCCCTCGGCGGGCACCCCCTCCGGCAGTGTATGACTACCGGGGGAGGGGAGAGACGGACGCCAAATGCGCGATGCTGTTTGGCTGGGGAGTATTTCCGGGAGGGTGCGTTGGGAGAGAGGGACGCCAAATGCACTTTGCTGTTTGGCTGGGGAGCGATGCCGGAAGTGGTGGAGAGGGACGCCAAATGCGCTTTGCTGTTTGGCTGGGGAGTATTTCCGGAAGTGTTGGAGGAGGGACGCCAAATGCGCTTTGCTGTTTGGCTGGGGAGCGATGCCGGAAGTGTTGGAGGGACGGACGCCAAATGCACTTCGTTGTTTGGCTGTGTATCGCGCCCCGGACGCAAATGCGCTGCGCTGTTTGCTGTTTTTTGTTTTTGAAGAAAATGGACATATTGCATTTTGCAAATTTGCATAAAAAATACCGACTTCATCTTTAGAGTTTTCTCAATCTAGAGTTTCTTCTAATTATGATAGTCGGTATTTTTTATTCTTAAATTTCTTATTACTTTTTCTTTTATCCAAAATCTTTCTTTAAGCTTCTTTTTCTTCTTCGCTTAATGACTGCATATACTGATGCATTGATTCTGCTACGACTTTTGAATGTGCTACGGCTTCTACTACTGTTCTTGCGCCGTTTACAACGTCGCCGGATGCAAAGATTCCAGGTCTACTTGTGTGGCCTGTTTCGTCTGCATCGAGTAAGCCTCTTGCTGTTGCATTTAAGCCTTTTGTTGTATTAACAATGGTATTCTGTGGGCCTTGGCTGATGGATACGATGATGCTGTCTGCATCATAGAACTTATCAGTGCCTTCAATATCTGTTAATGTGCCATCTTCTGCTTCTTCTACTTCTCTTAAAATGATGCCGTCGTCTTTGATTTCAACTGGCTTTAGGTTGTAGAGGAATTTTACGCCTTCTAGCTGTGCGTATGAGAATTCATACTGGCTAGCTGCAACTTCCTTAGTGATTGATACACAAGTAAGGTCTTGTACACCTTTACGGATGGCTGTTCTAGCCACATCCATAGCTGCATTTCCGGCACCGATTACGATTACCTTCTTGCCTAGCTTATAGCTATCTGGGTTGTTTAGGTAGTTGATACCAAAGTGTACATTTCCAAAGGTCTCACCTTTAATATGAAGTGAGTTTGGCTGCCATACGCCAGTTCCGATGAATATTGCCTTGTAGCCATCGCGGAATAAATCGTCGATGCCAATAGCTCCACCGATTCTTGTGTTTGGTCTTACCTGAATGCCTTTTAATTCTAGGTGACGGTATTCAAGGTCATCGATTACTGACTTTGGAAGTCTGAATTCTGGGATGCCGTAACGTAGTACGCCACCGATCTTATCTTTGCCTTCAAAAATAGTTACTTTATAACCGTATCTTGCTAAAATAATAGCAATTGTAATACCTGCAGGACCTGAACCTATGATTGCAACTCTCATGCCATTTGATGGCTTTGGGCCGGCAACCATTTTGTTTGCGTATGTTGTTGAAATGTAATTTTCTATTGTTGAGAAATGTACAGGTGCACCTTTTCTACCTAGAACGCAGTGTCCTTCACATTGTTTTTCATGATTACAAACCAAGCTACATACAGTTGTTAAAGGATTGTTCTCGAAAAGCATTTTTCCAGCTTCGTCTAACTTGTTTTCCTTTAAAAGTCTAATGGCAGTTGGGATGTCTGTGTGAATTGGACAACCTTTCTGACACTGTGGTACTTTACACTGCAAGCAACGGTTAGCTTCATCCATTACGTGTAATGCCATAACTTCTCCCTCTTTCTGCGCTTTCTCGCGCTTGTCTTTCTTATGTTAAAAATCATATCATTTTTTATTAAATTAGAAAAGAGAAATACAATAAATTAAAATATTAACAATCTTTTCTTTCAAATTGTTATGAAAAGATGTAAAATGTAACTATGAATAATGACACGTGAAAAATGCCAAATTTTAAATTTTGGGGTGATTTTTAATGGATAAACAAATTATTATATGCATTGGCAGACAGTATGGTTCTGGCGGTCATGAAATCGGGGAGAAGTTATCAAGGAGGCTTGGTATTTCATTTTTAGATAGGAAAATGTTAGACAAGCTGGTAACTAGCATAAAAGTGGACAAAAACGCCGCCGACAAGTATAAAAGGAAGAGACTTTTTACTAGGGAGTCGGATATTGTTATGGATAGCGTTGGGGCTGTGGTAAATGAACTGCAGTTTGACTATATTACAGAGATGGCAGACAGCGGGGTTAGCTTTGTAATTGTAGGCAGACTAGGTGATCAGGTGCTAAAGGGCCGTGAAAATGTGATTACCATTTTCATAACAGGTGACAAGCATGCAAGAATTGAAAGAATTATGTCAAAATATAAGGTGGACTTAGAGACGGCTAAGGAAAAGATAAGCAGGCATGATAGCAATAGAAAGAGATTTCACAACAGTCAGCTGCGCAACAGCTGGGGAAATGCTAAGCGTTATGACCTTTGTCTAAACAGCTCAAAGCTAGGTATAGATAAGAGTGTGGATTACATTATAGACTATCTAATGCTAAGATATGGCAGATCAAAATTCTAAGAGTTTAGAATTAAGGAAGCTTCTACCCTTTACTTAATTTCTTAAAATTTATATAATGGTAGGAGACTAAAAGAGAAAAATATTTAATAAGAGGTAAAAAAATGAGATTAGATAAGTATTTAAAAGTATCTAGATTAATAAAGAGACGAACAGTAGCAAATGACGCTTGCGATGCAGGTCGAGTTACAATAAATGGAAAAGTTGCCAAGGCTTCTTATGATGTTAAGGTAGGCGATATTATTGACATCCAGTTTGGTAATAAGAACGTTAAAGCTAGGGTTACAGACGTAAAGGATGTAGTCAAGAAAGAAGAAGCTAAGGAAATGTTTGAGTATTTATAGATTGGGTTTGAAAAAATAGGAGAAATTATGGTTAGGGAATCAAGGAGAGAAAAGGAAAGAAGAAGAAAGCGCCAGCGTTGGTCTACAAAATTAGCACTTGGAGCAGCTGTGGCGGTTCTTGCAATGTTTGCTTTACTACTTATAAATAATCAAATGAATTTAAATGCCAAGAACAGAGAACTTGAATCACAAATCAATGAGGTTCAATCACAGGTGGATGAAGAAACTCAGAGAGCCAGTGACTTAGAGGACTATCAAGAATACATTCAATCAAAGAAATTTGTAGAGGAGATTGCAAAGAATAAGTTTGGATTAATCTGTCCAGATGAAATTATTTTTAAGGCCGATGAATAATAGAGTTAAGAGAGTATATGATTTTATAAATGAGAATAATATGCTAGAGAGCGCCAACTTGATAGTGGGACTATCAGGGGGCGCTGATTCTATTTGCTTAATTTCTATTCTAGATAGCTTTATTAAAGATAATAATCTAGACATTCATTTGCTGGCGGTCCATGTAAATCATGGGATTCGAGAAAATGCCACAAGGGACGAAAATTTTGTAAGAGATTTTTGTAAAAATAAGACAATCGATTTAGTGGTAAAAAGAATTGATTGCATCGGAATTGCAAAGGAATTAGGCCTTACAGTGGAAGAGGCAGGCAGATTAAAGCGTTATGAAATCTTTGAAGAGCTTGCAAAAGAACTAGATGAAAAGATTGGGGCGACCACTAAAACAACTACTAAAACAGCAGCTAAAATAGCTAGTAAATTAGAAAACTTCAATAAGCCTACAAGAATCGCTGTTGCCCATCACCAAAACGATCAGGCAGAGACTATTCTTATGAACATGGCAAGGGGCACAAATCTTAAGGGCCTTAGGGGCATTAAGCCTGTAAGGGACAGAATTATTAGACCGCTTCTTTGCCTTAAAAGGTCGGAGATTGAGGAATATATAAGAGAGAATTCTCTTTCCTATGTAGTGGATGAGACGAATTTTAACAATGACTACACTAGGAATTCTATAAGAAATGTTATAATCCCAAGTTTTGAAAAAAATGTAAATAGTAATTTTGTAGAGAACCTCTCTAATATGGCTAGCCGTATGCAGTTAATGGAGGATTTTATTGAAAATGTCACAAGTGATGCATTTTCAAAAGCAGTCTTAGTAGAGGGCGAGGTCTATAAGATAAATTTAAAAGAGTTAGCTTGCCTTGATAGATTTATTGCAAATGAGCTTATATATAGGGTTTTATCTTTGGCAGCAGCTGCTAAAAAAGACATATATGAGATAAATGTAAAAGACGTTTATAAATTAGTGAGCTTAGAAACTGGTAAGGAAGTAAGCCTTCCCTACGGTCTTGTGGCAAGAAAAGGCTATGATTATATTTTTGTAGAAAAAAGACATACAGTAAATATAGAAGAAAGTCAGAATATAAATATAGAAGATAATCCGGAAAAATTAAAACTAGAAATCGATTTGGAAGCTTTGAAAAAAACGGACATGGAAAATGAGCTTTTAATTGAAAGGGATTTTGATGCATTTTACAAAGGAAAAATTATTAAGATAAGGGGCCTTAGATTAAGACTAGTTGATAATAAAATTTCAATAAAAGACTATAACAGTGACTATGCTAAATGTTTTGATTATGATAAAATTAAGTCAACAATAGTAATACGCTATAGAGAAGCAGGAGACTTTCTTGTGGTGGATGAACTTGGACATTCTCATAAGTTAAAGAATGAGTTAATTAATAGAAAGATTGATAGGGATTTTAGAAAATCTTGTCTATTAGTTTGTCAGGATAATGAGTGTTTATGGGCATTTGGCGTAAGAAGATCCGAATCTGCATTAGTTAGTGACACAACAAAAAAGGTTCTTATAGTCGAATTTCTATTGTAATTTTTATTGAACAGAACTTCACTACTTTAAAGTTGTAATAAGTTGGCTTGACGACTAAGATTATGGCACTATAATTAAATTTTATCTTATAATAAATAACTTATATTATAAAGATTAGGAAGATTTAATTTTGGAGGTAATATTATGGATAACCATTCAATTAGCGTACTAATTTCTGAGGATGAATTAGCTAAGAGAATTAACGAATTAGGCGAGAAGATTAACGAGGATTACGAAGGTAAGGAGGTTACACTTATTTGCATTCTTAAGGGAAGCATCTTCTTTACTTGCGAACTCGCTAAGAGAATCCATGTTCCAGTAATTATAGATTTTATTCAGGCTTCAAGCTACGGCAGTGGCACAACATCAAGCGGTACAGTTAAGATTAAGAAGGATCTTGATGAGAGCATTGAAGGCAAGGATGTAATTATTATTGAAGATATTATTGATTCAGGTAACACTTTATCAAAGTTAATCCCTCTTTTAGAAGAGAGAAAGCCTGCTAGCTTAGAGGTATGTACATTACTTGATAAGCCAGAGAGAAGAGAAGTTGAAGTTAATGTTAAATATAATGGTTTCAACATTCCAGATGAATTCGTTGTTGGATACGGTTTAGATTACGATCAGAAGTATAGAAACCTTCCATTTATCGGCGTTTTACATATGGATGAGAACTAATACCTAATTACTTATAGAGTAATCTAGATAGATTATTAGGGGAAGAAAAAACTATATAAGGAGGCTTGGGATGGAGTCAAAGAAGGACAACAGGTTTGGCGGAATGGGTGTTTACTTATTTGTCATTATTGTTATTGCTCTTATTTGGTTCGCAGTTTATTTAATAGGTAACCAGTCAGCGGATTATACTTACAGCGATTTCAAAAAAGACATCAAAAATGAGAATATAACCTCCGTAGACATTAAGCAAAATTCAGAGGTACCAACAGGTGTAATTACTATTACACTTAATGATGATACTACGAAGAAACTTAATGTATCAGATGTAACAGAAGTAGAGTCAGTTCTTGAGGATAACGATATAGAATATACTCTAAAAGATGTAACAAGAGTTAGTGTGTGGGTAACAACAATTCTTCCATTTGTACTTAGCATTGTGGTAATTGTTATTATCTTAATGTTCATGACAAGACAGGCCAACGCAGGCGGTGGCGGTTCTAAGATGATGAACTTTGGTAAGAGTAGGGCTAAGCTAATTAATAACGAAGATAATCAGATTAAATTCGAGGATGTAGCTGGTCTTCATGAAGAGAAGGAAGAATTAGAGGAAATCGTAGATTTCCTAAAGGATCCTACAAAATATACTAACTTAGGAGCGCGTATTCCAAAGGGTGTTATTTTGACAGGCCCTCCGGGAACAGGTAAGACTTTACTTGCTAAGGCCGTTGCAGGCGAGGCAGGGGTTCCATTCTTTAGTATTTCAGGTTCAGATTTCGTAGAAATGTTCGTAGGTGTTGGTGCATCTAGAGTACGTGATCTTTTTGAAGAGGCTAAGAAGAATTCTCCTTGTATAGTATTTATTGATGAAATTGATGCCGTTGCTAGACGTAGAGGTACTGGTATGGGTGGTGGCCACGATGAACGTGAGCAGACTCTAAATCAGTTACTTGTTGAGATGGATGGTTTCGGTGTAAACGAAGGTATTATTGTAGTAGCTGCTACTAACAGAGTAGATATCTTAGATCCAGCTATTTTAAGACCTGGTCGTTTTGATAGAAAGGTTGTAGTTGGTAGACCTGATGTTAAAGGTAGACTTGAAATCTTAAATGTACATGCTAGTAAGAAGCCACTTGGCGATGATGTAGATTTAGATAGTTTATCAAGAACTACAGCAGGTTTTACAGGCGCAGATCTTGAGAATCTTCTTAATGAGGCGGCAATTAATGCAGCTAAGAATCAGAGAAGATATATTAGTAATGAAGATGTTAAATATGCCTTTATTAAGGTGGGTATAGGTGTTGAGAAGAAGAGTAAGATTATCTCTGAGAAGGAGAAGAAGATTACAGCTTATCATGAATCAGGTCATGCTATTCTTTTCCACGTATTACCAGATGTTGGTCCTGTTCATTCAGTGTCAATTATTCCTACCGGTCAGGGGGCAGCAGGTTATACAATGCCTCTTCCTGAGAAGGATGAAATGTTTAATACTAAGGGCAAGATGTTACAAGACATTATTGTTAGCTTAGGTGGTAGAGTTGCAGAAGAGCTTGTCTTTGATGATATTACAACAGGCGCTTCACAGGATATTAAGCAGGCAACTCAAACAGCTAGAGCAATGGTTACAAAGTATGGTTTTTCAGAAAAGCTTGGTACAATTAATTACGATACTGATAATGATGAGGTATTTATTGGTAGAGATTTAGCTCATACAAGACCTTATGGCGAAGCTATTGCAGCTACAATTGATGAAGAAGTTAAGAGAATTGTTTCTGAATGTTATGATAGGGCTAGAAAGATTATTCTTGAGAATAAAGATGTCTTAGAAAAGTCAGCTAATCTTCTTCTTGAGAAAGAGAAGATTTCAAGACAAGAATTCGAAGCTTTATTTGATGAGGATAGCACAGTAACAGAGTAAGAGATACATTTTTATTAAGATTAATTAGGATCGGTTTCGTAAAGAGGCCGGTCCTTTTTTTCACAAAACTTGTCAAGAATTAAAAATTTCGCTATACTGTTATGGGTAATGTAAATTTATGTCTATTATGAAAGGAGGATAAACGCATGAACGATATTCCAGGACGAAGTATGGATGATTCTGTTCCATTGCAGAATTTATTTTTTGGAAAATGTATTTCTTGTGTGAAGTCTTCCTCATTTATATATATTTTCTAAGAAGTTATTCTGTCGAATCGAATTAATCTATCGAGTTTATTCATACTTTTAATTTAATACGGAGCAGAATCATAAGCTTTCCTACTAGTTCACAGGCGTTAATATGAACTTATGATGAATGAGAAAAATGTTCTACTTACGACTCTATTAGAGAATCGTGAGTATCTTAATGTGCGCAAAGAATTGCTAGAAATGAATGAAGTGGATGTAGCAAATTTTATTGAAGAGGCACCAGCTGAAGAAGCAGCTGTTGTTTTTAGAATGTTACCAAAGGATTTGGCAGCAGATGTATTCACTGAATTTAACACAGACATGAAGCACCACCTTGTGGTGACCATGACAGACCAGGAACTTTATAGTATTATCAATGATTTAGCAGTAGATGATGCGGTAGATATGTTAGAGGAGATGCCGGCTACAGTTGTAGAGCGTGTGCTAAAGACAGCAGATCCTAACATGAGAAATACGATCAATCAGTTTATGCAGTATAAAAAGGACTCAGCAGCTAGTGTTATGACCCCTGAGTTTATTGGCTTAAAAGAGGACATGACTGTAAGAGAGGCCATTGACTATATTAGGGAAAATGGTCAGGATAGTGAGACTATTTATACTTGCTATGTTATGGATGCCAAGAGAGTTCTTGAGGGTGTAGTAACTGTTAAGACTCTTTTAGTTTCAGAACTTGATAAGAAGATTTCTGAGATTATGTCTAAAAATGTAATCTTTGTTACAACGGATGAAGATCAGGAAGAGGCTGCAAAGATAATTTCTAAGTATGACTTCCTTGCTTTGCCTGTTGTAGATAGTGAGAACAGATTAGTAGGTATTATTACCTACGATGATGCAATGGATGTCATGACAGAAGAGACAACTGAAGATATTGAGCGAATGGGTGCCATGGTGCCATCAGAGACACCTTATCTTAAGACACCAGTAATTAAGCTAGCTAAGAATAGAATTGTTTGGCTTATGGTGCTTATGATTACAGATATGATTAGTGGCGGAATACTTGCTAGTTGGCAGGAGGCCTTTACTGCAATGCCAATTCTTATTTCCTTTATTCCAATGCTAACTGATACAGGCGGAAATGCCGGTGGTCAGGCATCTACTCTTATTATTCGTTCTCTTGCTATGGGAGAGATTAGACCAAAGGATTGGTATAGAGTTTGGTGGAAAGAGGCTAGAGTAGCGGTTATTTGTGGTTTCTTCTTGGCAGTATTTGATGTGGCTAGAATCTGGATTATGTATCCAGGTCAGTATTTAGTTGGTATTACAATTGGTATCGCCTTATTCTGTACAGTAGTTATGGCTAAGTCAGTAGGTGGAATCCTACCTTTAATTGCAGCTAAGTTAAAGCTTGACCCAGCTGTTATGGCTTCACCAGTTATTACAACTATTGTAGATGCAGGTAGTTTACTAATTTATTTAAATACAGCAGCATTCTTATTAAGAATATAAAAACTAATTGTGTAAAGTTTGGCTAGGTTTTTTACCTAGCCTTACTTTTTTGATGGTTTGTTAAAAAATAGTCATTCAAATTTGATTGAAATAGCCAAAAAATCACGGATTGTATTCTGTATACATGATACAGTTATGCATAACTACCAAAAAAATCTTAATTTTTTTGGTATGTTTGGTAACACTTTCGATTGCTGATTTGCTATTATAATAACTGTAAAAACCCCCAATACATTATATATTTTTTGCTACACCCCATAATAAGTGAAATACCTTCTCGTGAATAAATCGATCCCCCCAGATTTATTTATTCAGAGGAAATGGGAACGTAAGGAGACGTGCTATGGCACGTCTTTTTTCTTTTTATTCTAATATTCTAAATGAGCGTTTATGATTGAAATTCGATATATTTATCATATTATTCCTAGATTTAACTTGAAAAAATCAACTATACGATATAAAATTATTTTAAAGATATAGCTAAGGGGAGAAGTGTCCTATGAGGTTAATGAGAACATTTGAAAACCTAGCAGATTGGGAGAAGAAAGCTGTATTTATGTGCGGTGTAAAGCCTACACTACACACTAAGTACTTATTTTCTGATGGAACTAAAGATTATAGAAGGCCGGAAGAGCCAATGCCTGGGGACGAGGTGGCTATTCGCCTAAGAACAGGAAGGTTTAATGTTGATAGGGCAATCTTAGTTGCTAATAATGTGGAATATGTCATGAACAGAGTAGAATCAGACATTGTATTTGATTATTACGAGGCTAAGATAAAGGTTGGAAATGACAGGGTCTTTTATTATTTTAAGGTAGAAATTGGTAAGGCAATCGGGTATTACAATCAAATCGGGGCAACAAAAGATTTGAATCCTTATTATAATTTCCAAATTTCACCAGGTTTCAAAACACCTGCATGGGCGAAGGGTGCAGTTATGTACCAAATCTACGTGGATAGATTTTACAATGGAGATGAATCTAATGATGTATTAGATGACGAATATAGCTATATAGGAGAGCATGTTACTTCTGTAAAGGACTGGGGAAAATATCCTGCAGCCATGGGCGTTAGGGAGTTTTATGGCGGCGATTTACAAGGGGTGCTTGATAAGCTCGATTATTTAGAGTCCTTGGGGATTGAGGTTATTTATCTTAATCCTATATTTGTATCGCCATCTAATCACAAATACGATATACAGGATTACGATCATATTGATCCACACTTTGGAGTTATTGTGTCTGACAAGGGTGAGTTACTTGATAAGGAAGATCAAGATAACACCCATGCCACACGTTTTATTGATAGAGTTACTAATATGAAAAACCTTGATGCTAGTAACGAGTTTTTCGCAAAGTTTATGAAGGAAGTTCATAAGCGAGGTATGAAGGTCATTATTGATGGCGTGTTTAATCACTGCGGTTCCTTTAATAAGTGGCTAGATAGAGAGCATTTATATAGCTCTTCTAATACAAAATATGAAACGGGTGCCTACGAGGCTGCAGAAAGTCCTTATAATTCTTTCTTTAAGTTTTATAGTAATCAGTGGCCAGATAATGATTCTTACGACGGTTGGTGGGGCCATGATACTTTGCCAACACTAAATTACGAAGAGTCAAAGAAGCTAGAGGAATACATTTTAAATATTGGTAAAAAATGGGTTTCACCACCCTACAATGTTGATGGATGGCGACTTGACGTTGCAGCAGACTTAGGACATAGCGCTGATTATAATCACGAGTTTTGGCGAAAGTTTAGAAAGGTGGTTAAGAAGGCTAATCCTAATGCCATTATTTTGGCTGAAAATTATGGCGATTCTTATGACTGGTTGCAGGGAGATCAGTGGGATACCATTATGAACTACGATGCCTTTATGGAGCCTATTACTTGGTTTTTAACGGGTATGGAAAAGCACAGTGATGAGTTTAGGGCAGATTCTGTGGGAAATCCTGATTATTTCTTTGGGGCAATGAGACATAACATGGCTAGAATGGGCCATCAAAGCTACATGATTTCCATGAATGAGCTTTCAAACCACGACCATTCTAGATTCCTTACAAGAACTAATAGAATGGTAGGTAGAACTGCTAGCCTTGGTCCTGAGAAGGCTTCTGAAAATGTAAACAAAGCCGTATTTAAAGAAGCGGTGGTAATGCAGTTTACATGGCCGGGAGCACCGACTATTTACTATGGTGATGAGGCAGGAGTTTGTGGATTTACAGATCCAGATAATAGAAGAACTTATCCATGGGGAAGTGAAGATAAGGAATTAATAGCTTTTCATAGGGATATTATTAAGATGCATAATGAAAATCAGGTGTTTAGAACGGGCTCTTATAAGCCACTTTACTCTGAGCATAACATTTTATCCTATGCAAGGTTTACAAGGGAAGATTCAGCAGTGGTTATTATTAATAACAGCGAGGATGAAAGAAGAGTTAGAATATCCTTAGTAGAGGCTGGCTTCTCATATGATGATGACGTGGAACAGATAATGGTTACTTTTGAAAATGGATATAGTACCGATAAGCTAGGATATCATTTAAAGAACGGATGGCTAGATATTGGACTTAGAAAGACATCAGCAGTTGTATTAAGACGCTTAAGGTGGTAAAATAGGGTAGTGAATTGGACAAAATCTAATTCACTACCATTTGTTTTTTTAGGCAAATGTCATCGTTAGGCCCTAAGATATTATTAACTTAACCTAACCGAAATAAGAAGAAGTGCGAGGATTTTTTATAATGGCTACGGATAATAACAACGGGGGTAAAGCTAAGATTAAGATTAACCGTAAGATGAGAACTTGGAACAAGTTTAAGAAGTATATTATAGGTGGGGGTTTGGCGATTCTAGTTGTTGTACTTGCAATTGTATTTACAAGTGTATTAACTAAAAAGTCAGTTAAGTCTACAAACAATAAAGAGACTACAGCAGTTGCAGAGGCAACTACAGAAATTGTAACAGAAACACAAGCACAGACAGAGGCTGAAACAGAGTCTGAGACAGAAACAACTGCAGCAGCAACAACTGGTAATAGCTATTCAGTATCAGCAACAGCAACAAGTGAGTCTTATACATCAAGTGCTTTCTATGAGAATGCAGCATTCCTTGGAGACTCAGTAATTAGTGGTATTAGCCATTATGGATACGCAGCATCAACTAATGTAGTAACAGATGCTAATATGACAACAGATAAGGCAACAGGTTTTGTTGACTCAGTTGCAGCTATTAATCCAAGTGTTGTTTATGTAATGGTTGGTCTTAATGATTTCAACTATGGTACAAGATCTTCTAATGATGCATATCAGTATATGCTTCAGTTAGTAGCATCACTTAAAGAGAAGTTACCAAGTGCTAGTATTGTGGTGCTTTCAGTAACACCAATTAGTCAGACATATGATGATGCTCATAATGCTAATCAGGCAGATATTGATACATATAACAATTTATTAAGCGAAGGTGCAAGCTCTAACGGTTATACATTCGTTAATATTGCAGATGCCTTTAAGGATTCAACAGGTCATTTATCATCAGATATGACTAATGCAGGTTATGAACTTAAGCCTGACTACTATCCATTCTTACTTAATAAGCTTGCAGAATGTTTACAGTAATAAACTAATCGGTGAAAAGATTCCGATGAATACTTGATAATATTTAGAAATTGATGCTAAAGTTCTTGGTGTGCGAGGGCTTTAGCATTTTTAATCAGTTGGACTAAGCTCTAACTAAGTTTAGATACGGAGGAATTTATGAAATTTCATGTTTTAACATTATTTCCCCAGATGATTATGGATGCCCTTAATACTAGTATTACAGGCAGAGCAATAGATAAAGGTATCCTCTCAGTTAATGCGGTGGATATAAGAGACTATACTCACGACAAGCACCTTAAGGTGGATGACTATCCTTATGGTGGTGGAGCCGGAATGGTAATGCAGCCGGGTCCTGTTGTGGAGTGTTATGAAAATATTGTCACTAAGGGAACAAAGCCAAGGGTGGTTTATATGACTCCCCAGGGAGAAACATTTTCACAGGCAAAGGCTAAGGAATTAGCACAGGAAGAGGAATTAGTGATTCTTTGTGGACACTACGAGGGTATTGATGAGAGAGCCCTAGAGGAGATAGTTACAGACTATATCTCTATTGGAGACTATGTGCTTACAGGTGGTGAGCTTGCGGCTATGGTAGTTATTGATTCTATCTCAAGACTTGTGCCGGGAGTCCTTAATAACGATGTTTCCGCTGAAACTGAGAGCTTTTCTGATGGCTTATTAGAATACCCTCAGTACACACGTCCTGTGGAATTTAGAGGCAAAAAGGTGCCGGAGGTATTACTTTCAGGACATCATGCCAAAATCGATGAATGGAGACATGAGAAGTCTTTAGAGAGGACAAAGCGCTTTAGACCAGATCTTTATGAGGCGTACTTAAAAGATCATCCAGAAGAAAGGAAAAATTAATGGCGACTAAAAGGACCAAGGAGATTTTAGCTCTTTTAGATGAGCATTATGGAAGGGATTTTAGGGTTAGTTTAAATTACAACAGCCCTTGGGAGTTATTAGTGGCTACTATGATGTCGGCTCAGTGTACAGACGAGCGCGTCAATTTAGTTACTAAGGAGCTTTTTAAGAAATATAAGACAGTTTCTGATTTTGCAAAGGCTGACTTAAAGGAGCTTGAAAAGGATATCCATTCCGTTGGCTTTTATCACAATAAGGCAAAGAACATTATTGCCACAGCTAAGATTTTGTTGGAGAAATATAATGGCGAGGTGCCAAGCAAGCTAGAGGACTTAACTAGTCTTGCAGGAGTTGGAAGAAAGACAGCCAATGTCATAAGGGGTAACATTTTCAATGATCCAAGTATTGTGGTGGATACTCATGTAAAGAGGATTTCTAATAGACTTGGATTTACTAAGGAAACGGACCCTGAAAAGATTGAGTTTGAGCTTATGAAGGTTCTGCCAAAGGACCATTGGATTTTATATAACATCCAGATTATTACTTTTGGTAGGGAGATTTGTGTGGCAAGAAAGCCCCTTTGCGATAAGTGTTTTCTAAAGGATATTTGTAAGTCAAAGGATAAGAAGCTTTCATGAGTGGGAATATATTTGTAAGGAGAAAGTATGCTAAAGAGATTTGTTGCCCTAGACCTTGAAACTACTGGGGTTGATCCTAGTAACGACAAGATTATTGAAATTGGCATGGCAAGAATTGTGGAGGGGGAAGTTGTTGCGACTTTTAATCAGCTAGTGAATCCTGACACAGAGCTTAGCCAGAGAATTATAGATATTACTTCAATTACACCTCTCGATTTAATTGGCAAGCCAAGCATTGAAGAGATAATTGGAGATGCAGTGGAATTTATAGGGGACGATGTGATTTTAGGTCACAATGTTGCCTTTGATTATAGCTTTTTAAAGGTGGCAGCTAAGGCTAATAATAAAAATATACCTAATAAGGTTATTGATACTCTTAAAATCGCAAGAAAGTTATTGCCAGAGCTTCCCTCAAGAAAATTAGTGGATTTATGTGTTTACTTTAATATAGATCCAGGACATTCTCATAGAGCCTATGATGATGCCATTAGTGCCTTTAGACTTTATGAAAAGTTGGCGGCATTAACTAGTGATGAGGAATTAATTAATGGAGCAGAGGAGGTCTTTTATTCAATAAAGAAGACATCGCCTATTACGGCTGCCCAGATTAGATTTCTTTCATCCCTTTGTGCACAGCACAATCTGACTCTTGAAAAGCCTATAGAAGAATTTACAAAGAGTGAGGCTTCAAAGGCTATTGATGGGATTTTATCAAATTACGGTAGATAGGTTTGAATAAAAAAGACATATAAAAAGCGAGCAAGGAGATAATCTCTTTGCTCGCAAATTTTTTAATCTAGAAAGGAGCTATTGGACTTCTTTGCTAGTTCAAGGGTGAAGGTAAATTCTGTACCGACACCTACTGTACTGATTACATCGATGTTTTCATCGTGGGCTGCAATAACTTCTTTGGTAATTGAAAGGCCAAGGCCTGAACCCTTCTTGTCTCTACCTCTTGAGGCATCTGATTTGTAGAATCTATCAAAAATCTTATCAAGATTTTCCTTTGGAATTCCACAACCGTGATCCTTTACAGAAACAAAGGCTTTCTCGCCTCGTTCCTTAACGGTAATTGCAATGGTTGAGTGGTCTGGGCTAAATTTAATAGCATTATCAATTAAGTTATAAATAACCTGACCAATCTTTGATTTATCCCCCTTAACTAATTCCTTAGAGCTTGCGTAAATTATTGAGAAGTTTATGTGTCTTTGTTTACATTTTCCTTCAAAAGTTTCAACGGTGTGTCTTATGATGGAATTTAAATCAAAGGTTGTAATCTCAAGGCGCACACTCTTAGGGTCAAGTTCGTTAAGAGTTAAAATGTTACTAGTTAATTTAGTAAGTCTATCTGTTTCAAATAGAATTATTCGAATATATTTCTTAATCATTTCTGGTGGAACTGTTCCATCTTCAATGGCTTCAAGATAGCCCTTAATTGAGGTAAGAGGCGATCTAAAATCATGGGAAATATTGGATAGGAACTTTTGCTGGAACATATCCATATCTCCAACTTGATTTGCCATATATTCAAGGGAAGAGCTTAACCTACCGATTTCGTCGGTATTTTTAATATTAATCTTGTAGTCAAAATTACCTTTACCATATTCTTCCGTTGCCTTGATAATCTTCTTAAGAGGCTTGTGAACCTGAATAAAGTAGACAATCAAAAAGGCAAGGGTTAGCACAAGCACGATTGTTAGGGTGATGTAGTTTATGTTAAAGGTGGCATCAACTCTATCTTGCACCACGGATTCTGGCATGCTAATAACTACGTAACCTTTAATTTCATAGGTGTAGGTTATTGGCGCATATACTGTGATTGCGGGACTGTCAAAAGTTCCATAAAAATCGCTATATTCCGTGTGTCTTCCCTTTAACTTGCTATAATCAAAGCCCTCTACGGTATAGAGCACATTTGAATCGCTGCTGTTGCTATTATCATATTCTGTATCAAGTACCACAGTTCCATTTGGTTCTATGAAAATGATACGAGTGCCGTCAAGCTTAGAAATAGTCGCTAATTCTAGCTCAATTTCACGTAAATGTGATTCACTAAAATAGTCTAGGGCATATTCACTAGATATCTGGGTTGCCATTGAATACATATTCTCTGCATAGTAATGGTACTCCCTGTTGTAGTGAGTTTTATAACATACAGTATTAACTAAAATTAGGCTACAGGCAGTAATTAGCACATATATCAAAATATGTTTATAAAGCATTTTATAGCGCATATTAGTATTCTCCCGTTAATGTCTTATTTTACAACAAATTTGTATCCAATACCCCAAACGGTCTCAAGGGCCCAGTGGTCATTGTCCTTTATCTTTTCACGAATTCTTTTAACGTGTACATCTACTGTACGTGTATCTCCTGCATATTCATAACCCCAGATATTATCTAGTAGCTGTTCTCTTGTAAACACCTGATTTGGTGCAGCTGCAAGGAAATAAAGTAATTCAATTTCCTTAGGTGGCATATCGATATTGCTGCCAGCATAGCTTACAGCGTAGTTGTCTAGGTTAATTGTAAGGTCTGGGTATTCAACACATTTTGAATTAGAGTTTTCTGCTAGAGAAAGCTGTGGAAGGTGGTAGCGACGAAGCACTGCCTTAACTCTTGCCACTAATTCCTTAGTTTCAAATGGTTTAATCATGTAGTCATCAGCGCCAAGCTCAAGTCCTAAGACCTTATCGAAGGTTTCCCCCTTTGCAGATAACATAATGATTGGTGTGTTGCTATGCTTTCTAATCTCCTGACAAACCTGATAGCCATCCATGCCTGGAAGCATTAAATCAAGGATAATTAGATTTGGCTTGAAAGTCTGAAACTGAGAAAGAGCGCTTTCTCCGTCATAAACTATAAGTGTCTCATAGCATTCCTTTGTTAGATAAAGTGAGATTAATTCGGCAATATTCTCATCATCATCTACGATCATTACTTTTTGTTTTGTTGCCATTTTATTTTTCCCCTTTTTTTTATTTAAAATCTACGATTGTAACGCCTGCGTCGCCCTCCCCGATATTTCCAAGTCTAAAGCTTGCAATATATGGAACGCCACGTAAATAGGCGGTAATACCATTTCTTAGGGCTCCAGTACCCTTACCATGTACAATTCTTACCTGTGGAATCTTTGCAATATAAGCATCATCTAGGTATTTATCAAGAACTGAAATGGCTTCATCAACAGTATATCCAAGTAAGTTGATTTCAGTTTTTACATGAGCGGCCTTGCCCATCTTTATCTTGCTAGAACCAGTAGAAGTTTTAGATGCATTTGCCTTAGACTCCTCTGGGTCCTTATAGTTTTCAAGTATCTCTAGATTCTTAATTGGCATCTTAGTTGATAAGCTACCAATAAGGACATTTACTTGTTTCTTTGTTGGGTAAATATCAGTAATTCTACCGATTACATTCATTGTAAGAACGCGAACATACATGCCCTTCTTGAAATCTTCAATGTTAGAAGATGTGTGCTTTGTAAGCTTAGCAGGTTCAACCTTAAGCTTTTCATTACGCTTATTAATCTTAGTTCTAACTTCAGTTCTGCGCTTTTCAAGCTCTTTAACAGACATGCCGGATTTATTCATAACTTTAATTGTCTCATCTGCGTAGTCCTTAGCCTCCTGTAGGATGGCAGCAGCCTGTTCGTTGGCACGACGTAAAATCTTATCCTTACTCTGATCGATTCTTTCATTCTTAGATTCAAGCTTTTCCTTAAGACTTTCAATCTCAGCCTTGTAAGCAGTGATTTCTTCCTTCTCACGTTCTAGCTTTGCTCTAGTATTCTCAAGGTCTGTAACTAAGTCCTCAAACTTAATGTCATCTTCTTCTAGACGCTTGCTGGCATCCTTTAAAATGTATTCAGGTAGGCCAAGCTTCTTAGAAATGGCAAAGGCATTACTCTTTCCTGGTACACCAATAAGTAGCTTATAAGTTGGACTTAGAGTTTCTACATCAAATTCACAGCTGGCATTCTCAACTCCTTCAGTAGTAAGGGCATACATCTTAAGCTCTGAATAGTGAGTAGTTGCCATAGTTGTTACATTTTTATTCTTTAAATGGTTAAGAATAGATGTTGCAAGGGCTGCACCCTCAGTTGGGTCAGTACCGGCACCAATTTCATCAAAAAGCACAAGGCTTTTTTCATTGGCATGGCGTAAAATCTTAACCTGATTTGTCATATGAGATGAGAAAGTAGAGAGAGATTGTTCAATACTTTGTTCATCACCAATGTCTGCGAAAACATTTTCAAAGACAGCAATATCAGAATGCTCGAGAGCAGGAATGTTAAGGCCTGCTTGAGCCATGAGGGTTAGTAAACCCACTGTCTTTAGGGAAACTGTCTTACCACCAGTGTTTGGACCTGTGATAATAAGTAGCTTAAAATCGCGGCCAAGGTAAATATCAATAGGAACTACAACGTGCTGTTCAATAAGTGGGTGACGCCCCTTCTTAATGTTAATAATTCCGTTGGTATTCATAGTTGGTCTTGCGGCCTTCATCTGCTTTGATAAATTTCCCTTAGCAAAGGCAACATCAAGATTTGTAAGAAGTTCATAGTCGCTTAAAAGTACGTCCTGATATTCATTGGCACTTGCACTAAGCTTAGCTAAAATGACTTCAATCTCTGCCTGCTCCTTTAGTTCTAATTCTTTAATGTCGTTATTTAATTTAACAACTGAAGCTGGTTCAATAAAGAGTGTAGAACCTGTAGAGGACTGGTCATGGACCATACCTGGAACCTGAGACTTATATTCAGCCTTAACAGGAAGACAGTATCTTCCGTTTCTTGATGTAATAACAAAATCCTGTAGACAATTCCTTACGCTTGAGGAATTTAAAAGACGGTTAAGCTCTGTGTGAATCTTATCGGAGCTAAGTCTTTTGTTTCGTCTAATGTCACTAAGTGTAGCGGATGCCTCATCTGCAATCTCATCTTCTGAAAGAATGCAGCGCTTAATTTGATTGTTAAGGCTTGTGGCCTCTTCAAGGGCATCGATGCTTGGTTGAAGACTATCTTCTTTATATTCGTAATATTCCTTGATTTGCTTAGATAATGTAAGTATATCACTAATGTTTAGAAGTTCTCTAGTGTTAAGTGAACTTCCCATCTTAAGTCTTAAAAGAGAGTCTCTAATGTCACGAACCTTGCTAAAATCAAGGCTGCCCTTCTGGAAAATTCTAGAAAGAGCGTCATTAGTTTCGTCTAGCTTTTCATTTATAATATTAATATCAGTTTCAATCTTTAATTTTCTAAGAATTGCCTTAGCTCCTTCAGAGGAAGCCTTAGCTACTAACTGTTCTTGTATCTTGTTAAATTCTAATGTATATATTGCTTTCTTATTCAAGAAAATGTCACTCCTAACTAATAAATATATCTAATAGGTACAAATAAAAATAGTGCACCAAATTAATTTTATCTTATTTTGAGGTAAAAAACCATAATATTGTGTATAATATAGAATGTAAAAAGGGTTTTATTTATAAAGAAAGGGTTTTTATGACAGGCGACAACGGGGAGAATTCAGATTTTGAGCTATATACTGAAAAGGTAGTTTTAAATCCTAGAGTGAAGTATAAGAAATTAATTAGGATTGTTAGAATTATAGTAATCATTATCTGGATACTTGCAGCAATAATATTATTATATAAATTGGTTTGGCCAAAGATTAAGGCTAAGATTATAGAGAAGAATACTGAAGTCATCTATATTGAGAAGGATGACTATGAAGATTATTTTGATGATCAGTACAGTGAAGATGATATTCCTGATATTGGGGATGACTATGATAGTGCCCTAAATAATCTTAAATCCATGGTGGATGCTTGTAAGTCAAGTGTGGTAACAATTGATTATAAGTATAATGACCTTGAATCTGAACTTGGCGATAACAGCGCTAATCAGATGCCAGGGGTTATTGTGGGGCATGTTAATTCGGAATATTTGATTATAACAAGTGCAAGTGTAAGAGATAAGAATGATAAGGATGTTGAGTTGGTAGTTAATTTTAGCGATTCAAGTCAGGTGGTTTTAAGTCAAGTTTACACTTCAGAAGAATTAGGTTTAAGTTTATATAAGTTTAGTGATTCTGCGATTTCTGTGAATATAAGAGATTCCTTAAAAGTAGCAACATTAGGTAATTCCTATGTGCTAGATCAGGGAGATATGTTGATATTTGTTGGAAAATTGCATAGTTCTGTGGATACAATTAATTATTGTACTATTACAAGTTTATCTACAAAGATAGCCATAGACCATAATTTCGAGATACTTGAAACTAATGTTGCTAAGACTAGTGGCGATTATGGATTTTTATATAATTCAAGTGGAGCCTTAGTTGGCATAACTTATGAAAGTGAAAATGCTACAGTAAAGGCTCTTGGTTTATCAGATTTAAAATGGATCATTGAAGAGATGATTAACAATCAAGGGGTAATGTACTGCGGTATTGAAGGACAGAATATTACTGATGAATTGGCAGAGAAATATTCCCTTCCAACAGGGGTTTACATTTCTTCTGTAGAGATTAATTCACCGGCTTATTTAGCGGGCTTACAGGCAGGAGATGTAATTGTTGAAGTGGATGGAAAAAGCCTTTTGACAATTCAAGAATTTAGTGAGAAACTATATCAGAAATCAGACGGTGATGTAATGGAAATTACCGTTAAGAGAAAAGGTAAAGATAGCCTACAGATGATAACCTTTGACGTTACAGTTAAAAGAAAGTAGGCAGGTTTAATTAGAAAGGATAACTAAAGGTTAGAGAAACAAAATGAGATATATAGAGACATTAAAAGATGGAGAAAGAATTAGCGAAGTTTATTATGTAAAGCAGAAACAGATTGCCCTTACAAGAACTAATAAGGAATATGGCAATGTAATTCTTGCTGATAAGACAGGTCAGATTGATACTAAGATTTGGGACTTAAATTCTGGTGGAATTCAGGAGTTTGAGGTAGGCGATTTTGTAGATGTATCAGGCCAGATTTCAAGCTACAACGGAAGCCTTCAGTTTAAAGTTGAAAGAATTAGAGTGGCTAATGAAGATGAATATGTAATTTCTGATTATGTACCATCCTCAAGATATGATGTGGAGGATATGTTTAAGGAATTACTTGGCTTTGTAGATAGCGTTAAGAATGAATATTTAAAGCAGTTACTTAATTCCTTCTTTAGAAATGATGAGAATTTTGTTAAGGCATTTAAGAATACATCAGCAGCAAAGACAGTTCACCACGGTTTTACAGGAGGCTTACTTGAGCATTCCCTTTCAGTTACAAGACTTTGCGATAAGATGGCATCAAACTATGACTATTTAAACAGAGACTTACTTATTAGTGCAGCTATGCTTCATGATGCAGGTAAAACTAGAGAGTTATCAGAGTTTCCTAAAAATGATTATACAGACGAAGGAAATTTCCTTGGACATATAGTAATTGGTTATGAGATGGTTATGGAGAAAATCAAGAAGATTGAAGGCTTCCCGGAAATTCTCAAATTAGAAATTGGACACTGTATCTTAGCTCACCACGGCGAACTTGAATATGGTTCTCCTAAGAAGCCATCAATTGCAGAGGCTATTGCTCTTTCAATGGCAGATAATATTGATGCTAAGTTAGAGACTTTAAGAGAAGCTCTTGAAGCTAAGGACACTAACGATTGGATTGGCTTTAACAGATGGTTAGATGCTAATGTTAGAAAAACTATCTAAGAGCATTGTTCTTAAGGGGTTGTAGTTTAAGAGCATTGATGCTTTTAAGGATATATTAACGTTTTAGATAGAAAAAAAGAGACATTATTAAGACAGCTTGTGACGATTCGTTGCAAGCTGACTTTATGTAAAGAAAGGATTAATATGCCATATAAAAAGAACGACACAGTTAAATTAACAATTACAGATTTAGGCACTAGTGGAGAGGGTATTGGTAGAGTTGATGGCTACACTTTATTTGTAAAGGATGCCCTAATCGGGGATGAAATCGAGGCAATGATTATTAAGGCTAAGAAAAACTATGGCTATGGCCGTTTAATGAAGATCCTAAAGGCTAGTCCTGCAAGAATCGAGGCAAAGTGTCCTGTTGCTAGACAGTGCGGCGGTTGTCAGATTCAGCAGATGAACTATGAGGCTCAGCTTTTATTTAAGCGTTCTTTAGTGGAAGGTAATCTAGAAAGAATTGGTGGTTTCACAGGAGCTTCTAAATTAGAGGTTCTTCCAGTTATTGGCATGGAGTCGGAATTTAATTATAGAAATAAGGCACAGTATCCAGTGGGATTAAATAAAGATGGCAAGATTGTTATGGGCTTTTATGCTGGTAGAACCCACTCAATTATTGATAACCAGGATTGTCTTATTGGTGCTAAGGAAAATGTCTATATTTTACAAAAAGTTAAAGAGTGGATGGAGGAAAATGCTATCCCTGCATATGATGAAACTAAGCATAAGGGACTTGTTCGCCATGTACTTATAAGAACAGGCTTTACAACTGGTCAGATTATGGTCTGTCTTGTAATTAATGGAAATGGCTTAAAGGCAGAGCAGGCAGATAAGCTTAATGAGAAATTACTTTCAATTGATTTTAGTAAATTAAAGACAAGTGCTGCTTCAAGATTTAATGACTTAGAATCAGAAGATTTAAAAAAGGACTTAAAAGCTAAGGGTGATGGTGTTGCAAGAATAACATCTATTATGCTTAATTTGAATAAAAAGGACACCAATGTAATCTTAGGGGAAGAGTGTAAAACTCTTTATGGCAGCAGTTATATTGAGGACTTTATTGCAGATATTAAATTCCAGATTTCACCATTATCTTTCTTCCAGGTAAATCCAATTCAGACTAAGAAGCTTTATTCTAAGGCTTTAGAATTTGCAGGTCTTACTGGAGGAGAAGTGGTATGGGATATGTATTGTGGAATAGGTACAATTTCTCTCTTCCTTGCTAAAAAGGCAAAGGAGGTTTATGGAGTGGAAATAGTTCCTCAGGCCATTGAGGATGCTAAAAATAACGCTAAGATTAATGCCATCACAAACTCTAACTTTATGGTGGGTAAAGCTGAAGAAGTGGTTCCTGAAATTTATGGTAAAGACGGGGACGCTTCTGCAAAGCATCCAGACGTAGTTGTAGTTGATCCTCCAAGAAAGGGTTGCGATGAGGCGCTTCTTAATACACTTGTATTAATGGCACCTGAAAGAATTGTTTATGTAAGTTGTGATTCAGCAACACTTTCAAGAGATCTTAAGTTCTTATGCGAGAAGGGATTTAAGGTGGAGAAAGTGCAGCCTGTGGATATGTTCCCTCATACTGTTCATGTAGAAAATGTATGTTTATTGGTTCAAATTAAATGATACCGAGCACCACATTACGCCGGAAGGGCTTTACGAAGCAAATCATTCAATGAATAAGTTTTATGTTACATTGGAGATAGCAGAGTGGATTATCAAACAGTAAAAAACATCAGCATGGAGGAGGAAGTCGGATTTTGCGAAGATTATTTACACTTGATCTTAAAGACTACCAAGAAGATTTTAAGACATATAGAAGACCGTCTGCTAGAGCAATCATACGAAGAGAAGGCAAACTTCGCATGGTATACAGCCCTGTCGAGAAGTATTATAAGTTTCCTGGTGGAGGAATCCGTGGTAATGAGGACAGGATAGATACGCTCATTAGGGAAGTGCGAGAGGAAACAGGTCTTGTTGTTATACCGGAAACCGTTAGAGAATACGGCAGCGTTTTGAGAAGACAAAACAGTGATAGAGATGAGAATACCATTTTTGAGCAGGAAAATTTCTATTATTTCTGTGATGTAAGTGAAGCAAACATAGGGCAGGATCTTGACAGTTACGAGGAAGAATTGGAGTTTACTTTAAGAGATGTTGATATTGACGAAGCAATCCGGGTAAATGACGAGTATACCAGTGAGAACGCTTTCAATTATCAGATGATAAAGAGAGAGCTGCGTGTGCTTCAAATGCTGAAAGAAGAATTCTTTACAGTCGGGAATAAAACTACTGTGATTTTTGTGAGGCATGCGCAGTCGTTGCACTCATGGGAAGATGACAGGACCAGACCACTTACTGAGGAAGGAATGTTAGATAGAGCAGTGGTTTTGGATACGATAAAAGGTAGACAGATTGACGCATTTTTTTCAAGTCCATATAGAAGATGTGTAGATACTATCCAAGCGGCTGCTGATTTTTTCACTATGAGTATTATCACGGATGAAAGATTCTGCGAGAGGAAGTGCGGTGAACACGGAAATGGAATGGGACAATTTTCTAAAAGGTGGACAAATTTTGATTATGCGGAGCAAGGTGGAGAATCCCTCAGATCAACGCAGGAACGCAATGTCAGTGCTCTATTTGACATTCTTGACAAGTTTAATGGGAAAACAGTTGTCATAGGTACGCATGGAACTGCACTTAGCACCATTCTGAATTATTATGATCCAGCATTTGATGTGGATGATTTTCTTCGGTTCATTGATTGGATGCCATATATAGTGGAATTATCATTTATAGGTCATGAACTGATAGATAAGAGGGAATTGGCACATATTTATAAGGAATATCAAAAGTGTTGACTATATTTGTAGAGGTAACTCTAACAAATATTAAGGAGGGCTTATGCCGTGGAAACAAGAAAAATAAAATCCGAATGAATGATGACACGATAAGGAAACGTTTACGTGTATATGTACCAATAGCCAGAGAAACTTATTTATACGAAAAAATTGGTGACCGACTCAAAGATTATTATAAGTAATGTTATTACAACCCAGGCTTAGGGATGAAATTAGAAAAGAGCATGTGTCAAAAAGCAAGTTGACAGTAACACAGTGCAGAATTAAAATAGTGTCAGAAAGCGAGGTGGCACGAAATGAAAGTTACAACTCTTGATGAAGCCCTTAAGAGAATAAAAGAATTAGAAAAAGAGGTTGCTGAGCTTAAGGCGGAAAACGAAAAGCTTCGTAACCGTAACTTCGGTGGTCGAAAAAAACATGATGAAGCTTGGATGTCTGCATACAATGATTTCATTTTGAAGTATGAGAGCGGAAAGACTCTTGTAGAGATTGTTGCAGAAGGTGATGTCAGCCGGAGAACAGCTTATCGTTATCTAGCATATTACAGGGAATTGCAGAAAATTGCAGATGATTCAAAAATTGTTCGAAAGTGAACAATTTAATCGGATTTTATCGGAGGATATATGGCAAAGACAATAAAAAAAGAAACTATACATGCTGCAGGCATAGATATAGGTATTTACACAACTGATTTTAAGAATGAATTTATATCATTGACAGATATAGCTAGGTATAAAAGCATTGATCCTAGAATTACAATTCATAACTGGTTGCGTGGAAGAGACGTGGTAGAATTTCTTGGACTTTGGGAAATTTTACATAATCCTGATTTTAAACGTATCGATTTCGATACGTTTAAAGAAGATGCAGGTACAAACGCGTTTGTGTTTTCAATAAAGAATTGGAAAGATGAATTAGGCGCTATAGGTTTGTTCACAAAATCCGGAAGATATGGTGGTGGGATATATGCGCACATTGATATAGCTTTTGAATTTGCATCTTGGATTTCTCCGGAATTTAAGCTTTATATCATCAAAGATTACCAACGGCTCAAGTCCGACGAAAACAGCCGATTGTCTCTGAATTGGAATCTGAATCGTGAGATAGCAAAGTTGAATTATCGTATTCACACAGATGCTATTAAGGATAATCTTATTTTGCAGGAGCTTACACCGGAGCAGATTTCATATAAATATGCAAATGAAGCGGATATTTTGAATGTGGCATTGTTTGGTATGACGGCAAAACAGTGGCGTGAAAATAATACTGATAAGAAAGGTAACATTCGAGATGACGCAACGCTGAATCAACTTCTTGTACTGGCAAATATGGAAAGTTATAACGCAATTCTCATAGAACAGGGGAAAGCAATGTCGGAGCGTCTTGTATTGCTTAGAGAATTAGCTCTTAAGCAGATGGAAACTTTATCTGCTGTCAGTATGGATGCTATCAAAAGGCTTCCAGGAGGAGAGTCGTAAATGAAAAAATGCCATATGCTTTCAGGTCCGGATTATACAATTTAGGTATGCTTTGAAATATTTTCAGATGGTATAAAAAAATCATAGGAGTGAAAAAACATGGAATATAGAGTGGCAACTTTGGATTATATTGATTTATTGACTGCTTCCCGTGTTAAAGTTTTAAGAGCGGCAAATAAGTTAGATGATTCTGTTGATATGACAGAGGTAGAAAAAGAATCTTATAATTATTATAAAAAGGCATTGGCAGATGGTACCCATTTTGCAATTCTCGTAATGGATGATGGTAAATTTATAGGCGCAGGCGGTGTTAGCTTTTATAATGTTATGCCGACCTATCATAATCCCAGTGGCAAGAAAGCTTACATCATGAATATGTATACAGATCCGAGCTATAGACGACAAGGGATTGCTTATAAAACCTTAGATATGCTTGTTAATTTTTCAAAAGAACGTGGAGTTAAACAGATATCATTAGAGGCAACAGATATGGGGCGACCTTTATATGAGAAATATGGTTTTGTAAAAATGGAATCAGAAATGGAATTAATATAGGAGGCTACGTTGGGAATCAAATATACAGATAAACATGATTTTAATAAAAATGAACTGGAAGAATTATTTTTGTCGGTTAATTGGTCTTCAGGTCATTATCCGGAAAAACTATGTGTTGCAATGAAAAATTTCAACACAGTTTTTTCTGCCTATGATGGGGACAAATTAGTTGGAATGGTTTGTGCCATGGATGATGGAATAATGAATGCATATGTCCATTATTTATTAGTTAATCCAGAATATCATAATCAGATGATTGGCAGAACACTAATTAATAAGATTAAAGATAAGTATCAGGATTATCTTAGAATAGCTGTAATTGCTTATGACAATGAAATGCATTTTTACCAGAATTGTGGTTTTGAAAAGAGCAATGATGCATCGCCAATGTTTATAACATCTTTATGGACATAAGGAATATCTGTAATTAAGTATTTAATAAAGCAATAATGAAAAATGGGCAAAGGAGAATATCCAATGCCCATATGAAGAAAAAAATCTCCTGTAGGGCAACAAATCTCAAGATTTCTTCTGTGCTTTTTATCTTTTTCGCCCTTATTTTACGCATATAGGCAATTTTAGTTTTATAAAACCTTGAAAAGGCAAGAATTTGTTGCCTTTTTGACAGCTTTTTGTGAGGTTTAGATTAGTTGTAAATTTATTGAACTTTCCCAAAACCGGAAATTTAATCTTTTTCCAGACTTTTTCCTTGATTTGGGCAACCCGGCCAGTACCTTATTTTTTTAGCATTCGTAATATGGTAAGATTATAAAAGTGCGTAGAAATGCCTATTTTGCGGCATGTAAAAAGATTTTGACATTGCTAAAAAGTGTAAATGTCAAAGCCTTTTGATGGCAACGAAATCAATATCTTGGTATTGTGAGGTGGAAGGAGAGACATAAGAATGGAATTTGGGAACAGAATCAAAGAATTAAGGAAAGCACAAAATATTAACCAGGATGAATTGGCTGAAAAGTTATTTGTTTCAAGGCAGACAATTTCAAATTGGGAGAATGACAAAAGCTATCCGGATATTCAGAGCGTATTGCTTCTAAGTGAAATCTTTAATGTCTCCGTAGACCAACTATTAAAAGGAGATGTTGAAAAGATGGAAAGAATCATCACAGAACAAACGCAGGCAGACATTAATAAGATGCACACCTATGTGATAGGAATGCTGATTTCTATAGTGGCACTTCTTATCTTTATGCCAGTATTGGCATACACAACCGGATTTTGGTTTTTCATACCATCTGTATTGCTGTTTGCTTGCGCAATGTATTTTGCCATTAGAATTGAAAAGTGTAAAAAGGAATATAATGTTCAAACGTATAAGGAGATTGCTGCCTTTACAAAGGGAGAGACGCTTTATAAAGAGGACCAGATTAGAGAAGAAGCAAAACGTCCTTATCAAAAAGTTTTAGCACCGATACTGTCAGCCGTTATAGCTGCGGTGGTTTGCGGTGGAATATTACTGATTTTAGAGCTTTTATTTTAATAAACTGTTTAACGAAAATAACCAACATTTAAGGAAGTGATAATATATGAGTTTAAATGATACAAGCAAATTCATGAGTCTTATTCTTAGGCATAAACCAGAGACAATAGGCATCAGCTTAGATGAACATGGCTGGGCCAATGTCGATGAATTAATTGCAGGAATAGCAAAGACTCATGAATTTAGTAGGGATATCTTGGAAGAAATTGTCAGGACTGATAATAAACAGAG
>NZ_JAEEVD010000054.1:0-16830 GCF_016290755.1 Lachnospira sp. | reverse complement strand
AGCTTTAAGCGGGGGTATAAAGCTTACTAGTGTCAGAAGGGGTTAAAGCCCCTTCTGACAGGTGGCACAAAGTGCCACTGCGTTCATGAGGAAGTAGCGAAGCGGATTCCGAATGTCCGCTTTACTATGAGAAAAGCTAGTAAATAGCTTATTTTCCTTGCGAAGGCAGGGGCTTTATTTTATAATTAAATTAATCTTTTTTTTAACTTTGGAGGTTTAAATATGGAGAATAGAAGAATTGTAGTAGCACTAGGAAGAAATGCGTTTGGTACAACATTTAATGAACAGAAAATAAATGTATCTAAAGCAGCTAAGGCAATTGCTGATTTAGTTGAGGACAAATATCAGGTTGTTGTAACTCATAGTAATGGACCACAGGTAGGTATGATTCAGACAGCTATGACTGAATATGCTAGACTTGAGCCAGAAGATAGAACTGTAGCTCCTATGTCAGTTTGTGGCGCTATGAGCGAGGGTTACATTGGTTACGATTTACAGAATGCTATTAGAGAGGAACTTCTTAACAGAGGTATTTATAAGACAGTTTCAACTGTAATTACTCAGGTAAGAGTTGATCCTTTTGATGAAGCATTTTCAAATCCAACAAAGATTATCGGCCGCTATATGACAAAGGAAGAGGCTGAAGCTGAGGAAGAGAAGGGTAATCACGTAGTTGAGGAGGAGCCAGGCAAGTTTAGAAGAATTATTGCAGCTCCAATGCCTATTGATATTTATGAAATTGATGCAATCAAGGCTTTACTTGATGCGGATCAGGTAGTTATTGCTGCTGGCGGTGGCGGAATTCCTGTTTTACAGCAGGGTACACACCTTAAGGGCGCTTCAGCTATCATTGAAAAGGATTATACAGCAGCTAAGCTTGCTGAATTTACAGGCGCTAAGACACTTTTATTCTTAACAGCTGCAGATAAGCTTACAATCGGCCTTGGAACTGACAAGGAAGAGGAAGTTGATGACATTAAGGTTGAGGCACTTGTTAAGCATATTAAGGAGGGCGACTTCCCAGCAATTACAACACTTCCTAAGGTTGATGCATCAGTTAGATTTGTTTCAGCTATTGAAGGCTCAAGAGCAGTAATTGCAAATCTTGAAAAGGCTAAAGATGCTCTTAATGGAAAAACTGGTACAACAATTACAGCTTAGTTTTTAAAATTGGGTTGATTTTTGGAAACAGAGAAATAATTTTTTAGAAAAAATTCATTAAGAACTTTAACAGCTAATATTTTTTAATTGTTAATAGTTTCTTATAAAAGATTTTTAAAAATGTATTTAAACCGGCAAATATAAGATTTCGTAAAAGAAATTAAACTTACAGTTTAATTGGCGAAAAGCTTGTATTTGCTGGTTATTTTTATATTAACCAGTTTTTTATTAGGAAAATGTTGTCGATATTTTTCAAAAGAGAATTTATTTAAAAAACAAATTAAAGGAAAAAATATACAAAATGCAATTTTTCAAATTTGAAAAAATTTTATATGCTAGAAATATAGAAAAAATCTTTATTAGAGACATATGAACAGAAATATTTTAGCAAAAATATAAAAAAAGTACTTTACAAATAAAAAATCCTTTGATAATATTTTGTCGTTGCAAAAACACAAACTAATTCATAAATAGTCAAACACAGATAAAAGGGGGGATTTACTGTATAAAAAGTGTAAATGCCCGCTTATTTTTTTGACTATTATGTAAACGATTACACTAGTCGTATCTGAAAGTTTAAATTTGGCGATTTAGTTTCTGATTCGATTGGAATAATCTAGAATTATGATTTAAATTGATGATATGATTGGAAGATTCGATTTACTGATTAGTTGGTTTGTTGGCTTACTGCGACACATTTTCACAAAAAGTAATTCAAGGAAATAAACGCATTTCATGGAGGATTGCGAAAGGATGAAAGGAGTCATTGAAAACTAAAGAAAAGTAAAAAACCAAAAAACTAACAGAGAAAGAATCAATTGATTAATATTATGCTTAAAGATGAGAGAAAAAGATACAAGAAGATAAAGGAAGAAGTCACAAAAAGATAGAAGTAAAAGATAGAAGAAGTCACAAAAAAATAGAAGAAGATACAAGAAGATACAAGAAGATACAAAAAGATGGGTTTTAGTTAACCGTAAATGTACTGTAAAGATAAAGACATCCCAGGCTTAAATTAAGAAATGGGACAGTTTTGAGAATATTTTATACGTATTTTAAGGCTGCTTAAATTGAGGCCAATTAAATTAAACACTATACAATTATTTAAAAATGTATAGATGAAAGAAAACAAACAGAGAATGTTAGAAAATGAACTATAAGAAAAAGATTAGTGCAGGAGGAAATTATGCTATATTTAGGATCTAATGATTCAAAAATTTCGAATTTTAATTTAACAAAGATGTTTGAGGATTATTTTTATAATATCTTTAAAATTAATAGTATGTGCGAGAAGATCACAAATGAGGAAATTGAGAATATGATAGTGGGACATAAAATGATTGTGGTTTCTTTAGATGAGACGGTGTTACAGACAGAACATGGAGACTTCTTATTAAATATGATAAAGAAGCTTCTTAAGAGAAAGGCTATTTATGTGAGATTTTTGATGTACGATTATGAGGATTTGCCAGCTAGCTTTTCCTGGATTGTTGAGAAATATAACAAGTATATTCAAACCCTAAGCTATAATGACGATCCTTTTGATGTATTTTTTAAATATACATTTCCTAATATAGAAGTGAAATAGATTTCTTTCATAATTATAAGAAGGAAATATAATAAAAAGAAATTATAATTAAGAAGAAATTATAATAAGAAGAAATTGTAACTAGAAGATTTATGATAAGATGATAAATAACACCCCAGTTTTATGGCTATATGTACCGACCTCCAATCGTTAGATTTTTGGTCTAACTTTTGGGGGTCACCTCAATACATGAAGCGGGGGTGCTATTTTTATTTTAAAATGTGTAAATTAGTTTTACTTGCATTTAGGCTTTATAACCTCTATAATTATTATGTTTGTGCTTTAATGGCACGTTGTTTGTAATTTTAGATTAGACTGAAATACTTTGTATTTCTATTTGGAGGTTATATTTAGATGATTAGTGCTAATAATGTAACATTGAGAATCGGTAAGAAAGCTCTTTTTGAAGATGTTAATATTAAGTTTACAGAAGGTAATTGTTATGGCCTTATTGGTGCCAACGGTGCAGGTAAGTCAACATTCCTTAAGATTTTAACAGGCCAGATTGAGCCAAGTAAGGGTGATGTTTCAATCACACCTGGTCAGAGATTATCTTTCTTAGAGCAGGATCACTTTAAGTATGATGAATATACTGTTTTAGATACTGTAATTATGGGTAATGCTCGTCTTTATGAGATCATGAAGGAGAAGGAAGCAATTTATGCTAAGGAAGACTTTACTGAAGAAGATGGTAATAAGGCTTCTGAATTAGAGGCAGAATTTGCTGATATGAACGGTTGGGAATCAGAGTCAGACGCTGCTCAGCTTCTTAATGGTTTAGGTGTTGAAACAGAGAATCACTATAAATTAATGAGCGAACTTGATGGTTCACTTAAGGTTAAGGTATTACTTGCTAAGGCTTTATTTGGTAACCCTGATATCTTACTTCTTGATGAGCCTACTAACCACTTAGATTTAGATGCTATTGCTTGGTTAGAAGAGTTCTTAATTAACTTTGATAATACAGTTATTGTTGTTTCCCATGATAGATATTTCCTTAATAAGGTATGTACTCATATCGCTGATATCGACTATGCTAAGATTCAGTTATATGCTGGTAACTATGATTTCTGGTATGAATCAAGCCAGTTACTTATTAAGCAGATGAAGGAAGCTAATAAGAAGAAAGAAGAGAAGATTAAGGAATTACAGGACTTCATTCAGAGATTCTCTGCTAACGCTTCTAAGTCTAAGCAGGCTACTTCAAGAAAGAGAGCCTTAGAGAAGATCGAACTTGATGAAATCAGACCATCTTCAAGAAAGTATCCTTATATCGACTTTAGACCACAGAGAGAAATCGGTAATGAAGTATTACAGGTAGAAGGAATTTCTAAGACAATTGATGGTGTTAAGGTATTAGATAACGTTTCATTTATTGTAAATCATGATGATAAGATTGCATTTGTAGGTTCTAACGAGCTTGCAACTACAACACTTTTCAATATTATTACAGGTCAGATGGAACCTGATGAAGGTAGCTACAAGTGGGGTGTTACAACATCTCAGGGTTACTTCCCTAAGGATTCAGCTGCAGAGTTTAATAGAGAAGATACAATCGTTGAATGGTTAACACAGTATTCACCAGATCCAGATCCTACATATGTAAGAGGATTCCTTGGAAGAATGTTATTTGCTGGTGATGATGGCGTTAAGAAGGTTAAGGTATTATCCGGTGGTGAGAAGGTTAGATGTTTACTTTCTAAGATGATGATTATGGGTTGTAACTGTTTAGTATTTGATGACCCTACAAACCACTTAGACATGGAATCAATTACTGCTCTTAACAATGCTTTAATTAAGTTTAATGGTGTTGTAATCTTTACTTCACACGATCATCAGTTCATTCAGACAACAGCTAACAGAATCATGGAGATCGTTCCATCAGGTCAGTTAATCGATAAGATTACAACTTACGATGAATATCTTGAAAGTGATGAAATGGCTAGAAAGCGTCAGGGATTTGCTGATGCTGCATCAGATGATGAAGACTAATTTAAGAATTGCTTAATTTAAGGATTAGATTCATTTTTAAAAATGTTCTAAAAGTTTGGACATATACAAACTAATATAATATGTGAAATTAGGAAGTGATTTGCTTAATTGCATTTCGCTTCCTTGTTTTACTTTTGGCTTATATGGTATAATAAATAAGTTTAAAGAATGCTTTGGGACGGGAGGAAATCATAAATGGCTTTAGCTAGTAAAAATAATAAAAGGCCAGTAAAAACAGTAAGTAGGGCAAATAGTAAGTCTAGCAGTGATGCTAAGACTAGTTCAAATAAAAAGACTAAGGGCGAAGAGGCAAAAAAGACTGAGGAAGCTCAGGAAGAATACGGTCTAAAGGAAGAAATAGTGGTATTGATTGCATTTGCATGCGCTGCTATTTTAGTACTATCAAATTTCGAATTAGCAGGTTCTGTAGGTAGAGCAATTAAGTGGCTCATGTTTGGTTTTATTGGAGTAATGGAATATTTCTTCCCATTTGTTGTGGCAGGAACTATTATCTTTATTTCTGTAAACAAGAGCTTTATTAAGATTGCACGAATCAAGGCTATTGCAGTATACGGCCTTATGGTAGACCTAGCTGCAATGTGGCAGAGAATTACAAATGTACCTAGAGTTGAAGGTAACATTTTCTCCTTCTTTACAGTGTGCGCTAATGACAAAATCGGCGGCGGCTTTTTTGGCGGCCTTCTTTGTAAGATTTTATATCCTCTTGGAACAGTTGGATCGTTTGTGATTATGCTTGCTTTAATGATTATTTGCATCGTGGTTATCACTGAGAAATCCTTTATTAAGGGCATGAAGAATGCTAAGACTAAGAGTAAGGAATTTATCGAAGTAGCTAAGAAGGATTATTTTGAATATAAGGAACAAAATGACCTTGCAGATTATGAAGATGATGAAGACGAAGAACTTGAAAGAAATGGACATTTTTCTAAAAATGCTAACAAAAACGCTATTGAAGAAAATGGACAAATAGATTCAATTAAAAAGAAGAAAAAGAGCCCAGTAAGAAGAATGGGACGAAAAGTTTTAGGCGTTACATCTGATACTTTAATTGAAAGAAACGGACAAGAAGATGGTGATATTAATATAGAAAATGTTGAGGCAATTTCTAATCCTGAGGATGAGTATTCAAAGGATATTTATGAACTAGATTCTAACAATCAGGTCTTTAATGGCTTTAATAGCGTAATGACAGATGAAAACTATGATGAAGGCTATCCTGATAACCATAGTGACAGCTATAAGGAAAGTCTTAACGAGGCAGCACAGGAAGCTCCTAATACATTAGATGAGGATTTAAGAGCAGATGTTGCATCTGATAATGATTTTGTATCCGCTTATAATGCAGGTTCTAATGCTTATGCAAGTTCTAATACTTATGCAAACCCTAATGCACATGCTAGTTTGGGTGCTAGAGATAGCTTAACTGAAAGTTATGGTCAGGCAGCAGCTAAGGAGACTCCGTTTGAAAAGGGCAATCAAAAGAAATATCACAAGCCAGATATTAACTGCCTTAAGCGTAGTAAAAAGACTGCATTTCTTGGAGCATCAACAGGTAAGAATGATGAGACTGCAAGAGTATTAAAGCAGACTTTACTTAACTTTGGTGTAGCTGTAGATGTAGTTGGAATTAGCTATGGCCCATCGGTTACAAGATATGAAATTCAGCCTGAACAAGGAGTAAAGGTTAGTAAAATTGTTTCCCTTGCAGATGATATTAAGTTAAGCCTTGCGGCAGCAGATATTAGAATTGAGGCACCAATTCCTGGTAAGTCAGCCATTGGTATTGAAGTGCCTAATAAGGAAGCAACAACAGTTGGACTTAGAGAGTTAATTGAATCTAAGGAATTTAAGAATGCTAAGTCAAAGCTTGTATTTGCTACAGGTAGAGATATTGCGGGTAAGGTGATTTTAGCGGATATTGCTAAGATGCCACATATGCTTATTGCTGGTGCTACAGGTTCTGGTAAGTCAGTTTGTATTAATACAATTATTACAAGTATTTTATATAATGCATCTCCTGAAGATGTAAGAATGATTTTGGTAGATCCAAAGGTGGTTGAACTTAGTGTTTATAATGGCATTCCACATCTAGCTGAAAAAGTTGTAACAGATCCTAAGGAAGCTGCTAAGGCACTTAACTGGGCAGTTATTGAAATGGATAGACGATATAAGGATTTTGCTAAATACGGTGTTAGAAACCTTGAAGGTTACAATGAGAAGGTTGTTAAGGGCGAAATTATTGATGATCAGGGTGAAGTTGTTAAGGATAAGAAGCCACAGATTCTTATTATTATTGATGAGTTAGCTGATCTTATGATGGTTTCTGCTAATGAAGTTGAAGATGCAATCTGTAGACTTGCTCAGCTTGCAAGAGCTGCAGGAATTCACATGGTTATTGCAACACAGAGACCTTCAGTTAATGTTGTAACTGGACTTATTAAGGCAAATGTACCGTCAAGAATTGCATTTGCAGTATCCTCAGGTGTGGATTCAAGAACTATCCTTGATATGAATGGTGCTGAAAAACTACTTGGAAAGGGCGATATGCTCTATTTCCCTTCAAATTTACCAAAGCCTTTAAGAGTGCAGGGCGCCTTTATTTCTGATGAAGAAGTGGCAGACATGGTAGAGGATGTAAAGAGAAAGAATCCACCAGTAGTATATGATGAGAGCATTTCAAAGACTGAAATTGGGGCAGCCTTAGTTGGCCAGTCACAAAGTCAGGATGAAAGAGATCCTTTATTTGCTGAGGCAGGACGATTCGTTATTGAAAACGAAAAGGGTTCCATTGGTATGCTTCAAAGACATTTTAAAATAGGATTTAACAGAGCCGGCAGAATCATGGACCAGCTCTTTGATGCAGGGGTTGTTGGCCAGGAAATGGGAACAAAACCTAGAAAAGTTGAGATGTCCCTTGAGGATTTCAACAATAATCTTGCAAATGGTTAATTAAGATAAGTCTTTTTTGGAAAGATAGCTAGAATAGTAAATGTGTTTAAATAGCAATTGTGAGAGAACTAACAATATGGTACAATCTACATGCGTTTACAAAACGTATCTTTTATTTTTGGAGGATTTGTATGGCAGTGAAAAGTGATATTGAAATCGCACAGGAAGCAACAATGAAACACATCAAGGAAGTGGCTAAGTTAGTAGACATTTCTGAGGACGATTTAGAGATGTATGGCAAGTATAAGGCTAAGATCTCCGATGAGGCTATTGAGCGTGTTTCAAAAAATGAGGATGGTAAGTTAATTCTAGTTACAGCAATTAACCCAACACCAGCAGGTGAGGGTAAGACTACAATTAGTATTGGACTTACAGAGGCACTTAATAAGTTAGGAAAGAAGACTGTAGCAGCACTAAGAGAACCTTCTCTTGGACCATGTTTTGGTATTAAGGGTGGTGCAGCTGGTGGCGGATACGCTCAGGTAGTTCCTATGGAGGACCTTAATCTACACTTTACTGGAGATTTTCATGCAATAACTTCTGCTAACAACCTATTAGCAGCTATGCTTGATAATCATATTCATCATGGTAACGAGCTTGACATCGATGTTAATAGAGTGGTTTGGAAGCGTTGCCTTGATATGAATGATAGAGCATTACGTAATATTGTAGTTGGACTTGGCGAGAAGACTGATGGTGTTCCAAGACAGGATCATTTCATAATTACAGTAGCATCTGAGATTATGGCTATCCTATGTCTTTGTGAAGATATGCAGGATTTAAAGAGAAGATTAGACAATATTATCGTTGCATATAATAGAGCTGGAGAGCCTGTAACAGCTAAAGATTTAAAGGCAACAGGTGCAATGGCAGCCTTACTTAAGGATGCAATTAAGCCTAATATGATTCAGACATTAGAGAATACACCAGTACTTGTACATGGTGGCCCATTTGCTAATATTGCACATGGATGTAACTCAGTAAGAGCAACAAAGCTTGCACTTAAGCTTGCTGATTATACAGTTACAGAGGCAGGATTTGGCGCAGATCTTGGTGCTGAGAAGTTCCTTGATATTAAGTGCCGTATGGCAGGCCTTAAGCCAGATGCTGTAGTAATTGTAGCAACAGTTAGAGCTTTAAAATACAATGGTGGCGTTGCAAAGCAGGATTTAAACGAAGAGAACTTAGAAGCTCTCAAAAAAGGTATCGTAAATCTTGATAAGCATATCGAGAATATGCATAAATACGGTGTTCCAGTAGTAGTAACACTTAATTCATTTATTTCAGATACACAGGCTGAATATGAATTCATTAAGGAACATTGTGAAAGCCTTGGCTGTGAATTTGCATTGGCAAATGTATGGGCTAAGGGCGGCGAAGGTGGAATCGAGCTTGCTAACAAGGTATTAGAGACAATTGAGAAGAAGGAAAGCAATTTCGCTCCAATTTACTCGCTTGATTTAAGCCTTGAAGATAAGATCAACACAATCGCTAAGGAAATTTATGGCGCAAGTCATGTAACATTTGATTCAAAGGCAAAGAAGGAATTAGCTAGATTAGAAGAACTTGGCTTTGCTAAGCTTCCTATTTGTATGGCTAAGACTCAGTATTCTTTATCAGATGATGCAAGCTTACTTGGTAGACCAGAGAATTTTGATGTTAATGTAAGAGAAGTTTATGTAAATGCAGGCGCAGGCTTTGTAGTTGTGCTTACAGGTAAAATTCTTACAATGCCAGGACTTCCAAAGAAGCCAGCCGCAGTTGGAATTGACTTTGATGAAGAAAATAATAAAATAACAGGTTTATTCTAAAATATATTTACACATTTACTTAAAAGACTTTCACACATTTACTTATAATTTGCTTATAATAAAGCAAAAGATTAATGGGAGGACAAGTTATTATACTTGTTAGGTAAAAATTATGTTATTATCAGAGATTTTAAAAAATTGTATAGAAAATGAATGTACAGATTTCAGCTATGAAATCCTACAGGGTAAAGAAGACATTTATGTAACAAATGTAAGTTCTGACTCTAGAAAAGTAGATAAGGACGGCGTTTTTGTTGCAATTAAAGGAGCGGTAGTAGACGGACACAAGTTTATCCCTAATGTGATTGATAGAGCTAGTGCTATTGTAGTTGAATCTACTGCTAATTTAGCTGATATTCCAGAAGGAATCACAGTTATTAAGACAGATAACACAAGACTTGCTCTTGCCTTAATGTCAGCTAGTATCTATAAGAATCCAGATAAGGAAATTTTTACTATTGGTATTACTGGTACAAAGGGAAAGACAACTACAACATATATGATTAAGAATGTATTAGAGGCATGCGGTATTAAGACAGGTCTTATTGGTACAATCGAGACAATCATTGGTGATGAGCACATTCCATCAGAGAATACTACTCCTGAATCAAGCCAGATTCATGAAAGCTTTAGAAAGATGGTTAATGCTGGTTGTAAGGCTGTTGTTATGGAAGTTTCAAGTCAGGGACTAAAGCTTGATAGAACAGCAGGTATTATGTTTAATATTGGCGTATTTACAAACCTTGAGCCAGATCACATCGGACCTAATGAACATGAAAGCTTTGAGGATTACTTAGAATGTAAGGCTAAGTTGTTTAGACAGTGCTCAACAGGTATTTTTAATGCAGATGATGAGCATGTTGAAAAGATGATTAAGAATGCAACTTGTAAAATAGAGACATATGCTATTGATAAGGACGCAGACCTTAAGGCAAGCGATATTAAGCTTTTCCACGAAGGTGGTAATATTGGATTAAACTATAAGTTAGTTTCAAAGGATGATAGTAAGGACTTAGAAGTTAAATTAAATCTTCCAGGTCGCTTCTCAGTTTATAACTCTTTATCAGCTATTGCGGTAACAAAACATTTTAATGTGCCAGAGGCAACTCTTTTAAAGACACTTCAGGAGGTTAAGGTAAAGGGTAGAATTGAACTTGTAAAGGTATCTGATAACTTTAGTTTAATGATTGATTATGCACATAATGCTATGTCCCTTGAGAGCTTACTTACAACATTAAGAGAATACAATCCACATAGAATTGTAACTTTATTTGGTTGTGGCGGTAACAGGTCAAGAGATAGAAGATTTGAAATGGGCGAAGTATCTGGAAGATTATCAGATTTAACAATTATTACATCTGATAATCCAAGAGATGAAGAGCCTGAAGCAATTATTAAGGATATTATAACTGGAATATCTAAAACTGATGGTAAACATGTGGATATAATAGACCGTAAGGAAGCTATTAAGTACGCAATTGCTCATGGTGAACCAGGAGATATCATTGTTCTTGCAGGTAAGGGACATGAGGACTACCAGATTATTAAGGGCGTAAAGCATCACATGGATGAAAGAGAGCTTATTGCTGAGGTTTTAGAGGAACTTAAGAGGTAAAAATGTTTGCTGATATAATAATAGATATATCTCATGAACAATTAGATAAGACTTTTCAATACAATATCCCGGATGAACTCCGGGATATTGTTAAGATTGGAAGTTTGGTTAACATACCCTTTGGTAGAGCTAACAAGATGATTCAGGGCTATGTAATTAATATGGGGGAAGAGGCAAAGTACCCTGTGGAGAAGATTAAGTACATAGACAGCCTAGTTACAGACAAAGTAGGCCTTGCAGGGGAAATGATTGAGCTTGCTTACTGGATTAAGAAAAACTACGGTTCAACCATGAATCAGGCTCTAAAGACAGTTATTCCTGTAAAAGATAAGGTTAGCCAAAAAGAAAAGAAGTCTGTGTGCCTTAATGTGCCGGTGAATGAGGCAAAGGCAATGCTTGATACATTTTTAAAAAAGAATGCAAAGGCAAAATTTAGATTAGTAGAGGCTTTGATAGAAGAAGAAATAATTGATATGAGTATTATAAAATCTAAGCTTAATATCTCAGCATCAACTATTAAATCACTTGAAGATGACGAAATTATAAAGATTAACTCAGAAGAATATTATCGAAATCCTGTGCCAAGAAGGAATATGTTTGGTAAGAATGTAGAATTAAACCCAGAACAAAGACAGGCAGCAGATTTGATAAAAAAAGACATAGATGAAAATGTATATAGAACTTATCTTCTACATGGAATTACAGGTAGTGGAAAGACGGAAGTTTACCTGGATGTAATTGAGAAGGTTATTGAATCTGGAAAGCAAGTAATTATGCTTATTCCAGAGATTGCTCTAACTTTACAGACAGTGCAGAGATTCTACTATAGATTTGGAGATAAGGTTTCTATCTTAAATTCTAAGATGTCAAAGGGCGAGCGATACGACCAATTTTTAAGAAGTATGCGTGGGGAAATCAGTGTAATTATTGGACCTAGGTCTGCACTGTTCACACCATTTCCTAATTTAGGTCTTATAGTTATTGATGAAGAGCATGAGGGAGCTTATAAATCCGATAAGACTCCAAGATATCATGCTAGACCCGTTGCAATTCATATAGCAAAGAAGAAACAAATTCCAGTAATACTAGGCTCGGCTACCCCAAGCGTGGATAGTTATGAAAGAGCCCTAAATGGAGAATATAAACTAATTACTTTGACTAAGAGAGCGGGAGATGCTAAGTTACCAAAGGTCTATGTAGAAGACATGAGAGACGAGCTAAGAGCTGGCAATAGGTCTGTTTTTAGTAGAAGGTTAAAGGCGCTAATTAGTGATAGACTTGAAAAGAAGGAGCAGATAATGCTCTTTTTAAATAAAAGAGGCTATGCAGGATTTATATCTTGTAGAAGCTGCGGGCATGTAATGAAGTGCCCGCATTGTGACGTTTCCTTAACGGCCCATAATAACGGGAAACTTATCTGCCACTATTGTGGTTATGAGCAGGAAAATGTTACAACTTGCCCAGAATGTGGTTCGAAATATATAGCTGGATTTAGGGCGGGAACCCAAGCATTAGAAAAATTACTAAAAAAGGAGTATCCTAATGCTAGAGTCCTTCGTATGGACACAGATACAACAAAGAATAAGGGTGGACATGAAAGAATCCTTGAATGCTTTGCAAATCATGAGGCAGATATTTTAGTAGGTACTCAGATGATTGTAAAGGGACACGATTTTCCAGATGTTACTTTAGTTGGCATTGTGGCAGCAGATATGTCACTTTATGCTAGTGATTACAAGGCCCCCGAAAAGACCTTCCAGTTGCTTACTCAAAGTGCTGGTAGAGCTGGTAGAGGTAAAAGTCTTGGTGAGGTAGTAATTCAAAGCTATACACCAGATCACTACAGTATTCAGACTGCGGCACATCAGGATTTTAGAGGATTTTTTGATCAAGAAATAAGCTATAGAAAATTACTTGGCTATCCTCCTATATTAAATATGCTAAAAGTTACCTTATCAAGCCCTAATGAGGAGGCACTAGATAGGGCTAGCATTAGCTTAAAGGAGAGAGCGGACAAGGTAAATAATTCAATAGTTTTAGGTCCAACTAAAGCTAATATTTATAAAATTAATGATATTTTTAGCAAAGTTATATATATTCGCAATAAAGAATATGGTAAACTAAGCAGTGTATATGAGAACTTGGACAATTTTGTTATTGGAAACCCATTGTTTAAAAATGTTTTAGTCAATTATGACTTTAATGAATAATATTATAAAGATAGGAGAATAATAATATGGCAATCAGAAATATTAGAGAAATTGGTGATGATATATTAAGAGCAGAATGCAAAGAAATAAAAGAAATGACACCAAGAATTAAGGAACTTATCGAGGATATGTTTGAAACAATGTATGAGGCTAATGGTGTTGGTCTTGCAGCTCCTCAGGTAGGTGTAAGAAAGAGATTAGTAGTAATTGATTGTGGCGATGACCCAATCGTATTAATTAATCCAGTTGTTTTAGAGACAAGCGGAAGCCAGACAGGACAGGAAGGTTGCCTTTCAGTTCCAGGTAAGGTAGGTATTGTTACAAGACCTAACTATGCTAAGGTTAAGGCTTTAAATGAAGATATGGAAGAAATTATTGTTGAAGGTGAAGAATTACTTGCTAGATGTATGCTTCATGAAATTGACCATCTAAACGGTGTAATGTACGTTGATAAGATGGAAGGCGAGTTAATGGAAGTTGACTACGACGAAGAATAATCCATAAATATAGAAGATAAATTCATAAATATAGAAAAGAGGCAAATTAGTGAGAGTAATTTTTATGGGAACACCGGATTTTTCGGTGGGTACATTAGAAGCTATTATAAAGGCAGGACATGAAGTTTGCGCAGTAGTTACACAGCCTGATAAGCCAAAGGGAAGAAGTAAGCAATTACAATTCTCTCCTGTAAAGGAGGCGGCTCTTGCCCATAATTTAGAAGTCCTACAGCCAGAGAAAGCTAGAGACCCTGAATTTGTAGAAGAATTAAGAAGATATAATGCAGATGTTTTCGTAGTTGTGGCATTTGGCCAGATTCTACCAAAGGAAATTATTGAGATGCCAAAGTATGGTTGTGTTAACGTTCATGCATCTTTACTTCCTAAGTATAGAGGTGCTGCGCCTATTCAGTACGCAGTTATTGATGGTTGCGAATATTCAGGCGTTACAACAATGCAGATGAATGAAGGCCTTGATACAGGCGACATTCTTATGGTAGAAAAGTTAAAACTTGATCCTAAGGAAACAGGTGGTTCTTTATTTGATAAATTAGCAGTTGTAGGCGCTAACCTACTTGTTAAGACTTTAGTAGGTCTTAAAGAGGGAAGCATAAGTCCAATTCCTCAAAATGAAGAGGATTCTACATATGTTAAGATGATAAAGAAGTCCATGGGAGAGATAGATTTTAATAAGTCTGCAGTAGTTATTGAAAGACTTATTAGAGGTCTTAATCCATGGCCATCAGCTTTCACACATTTACAAGGAAAGACTTTTAAGATTTGGGAAGCTAATTGCCTTGATGATGTTACTGATGCCAAAGTCGATTTAAGCACAGCAAAGAACGGCGAAATCGTAGCTCTAAGAAAGAATTCCCTTGTAATTAAAACAGGAGAGGGTTACTTAGAGGCTCTTGAAGTTCAATTAGAAGGCAAGAAGAGAATGGATGCAGGCTCCTTCCTTCGTGGCAATAACATTGAACTTGGCACAGTTTTTGGTAAGGAAGAATAATCATAAAAAGAGGTGACTTATATGTACTATGGATATGGTTTAGGCTATGGATATTATTTTGATCCAACTTATATACTGATAATTATAGCAGCAGTATTAGCCTTGCTTGCACAGCTTAGAGTTCAATTTACATTTTCAAAATACTCAAAAGTAGCGAGCTCTAGAGGTCTTACAGGAGCTATGGTTGCTGAACAGATTCTTAGAAGCGAAGGAATCTATGATGTGGGTGTTGCCCATGTTTCAGGTTCTCTTACAGATCACTACGATCCAAGAACTAAGATGGTAAATTTATCAGATTCAGTATATAATAAGTCTTCTATAGCAGCGGTTGCTGTAGCAGCCCATGAATGTGGACATGCAATTCAGCACAACAGAGGCTATGTGCCACTAAGCCTTAGATCTGCAATAGTACCTTTTGCCAATATCGGTTCAAAGGCATCTTGGATTTTTATTATACTTGGTGTGCTTTTAAGCTGGAATCAGACACTTATTACAGTGGGAATCTTAATGTTCTCTCTTGCAGTGCTTTTCCAGATTGTTACACTTCCAGTTGAGTTTAATGCCTCGGCTAGAGCCCTTAGAATTTTAAAATCTAACGGAATGCTTGTAGATAGAGAAAATTCTAAGGCGAGATCTGTACTAACAGCAGCAGCTCTTACTTATGTAGCAAGTGCTGCCTCAGCTATTTTACAGTTACTTAGATTAATAATTTTATTTGGAGGAAATAACCGTGACGACCGCTAATAATTCGGTTAATCTAAGAGCAGTTGTTTTAGATATGCTCTTAGAGAATGAAAAGAACGGCGAATTTTCTAACTATCTTTTAAATAATGCGCTGGCTAAATACCAATATTTGGAAAAGAGCCAGCGCTCATTTATCGCTAAGCTTTTTATTGGAAGTATTGAAAGAAAGATAGAATTAGACTATGTTTGCAATCAATTTTCAAAAACCAAAACTAATAAAATGAAGCCCTTAATTAGGGTCTTAATTAGAATGTCGATTTACCAGCTTTTATACATGGATTCAGTGCCTGAGTCTGCAGTTTGTAATGAGGCTGTTAAGTTAGCAACTAAGCGTGGTTTTGTAAGCTTAAAGGGCTTTATAAATGGCGTATTAAGAAATATTGCAAGAAATAAGGATTCAATAGAATACCCAGCAGAGAGTGACTACATTTTACATAATAGTATTAAATATTCAATGCCAGAATGGATTATTAAGCTTTGGCTTGAAAGCTATAGTAAAGAGGAAGTTTCTGATATTCTAGAGGGTCTCTTTAAAGAGAAAAGAACCTACATTAGAGTTAATACAAGTAAGATTAGCCCTAAGGATTTAAAGGAAAAGCTAGAATCTGAAGGGGTTAAGGTTGTTAATACTGAGATTGATTATGCACTAGAGATTTCGGATTATGATTATTTGACGAATTTAGACAGTTTTAATGAAGGTCTTTTTCAGATTCAGGATTTAAGCTCAATTATTGCAGGTTACAATTCTCATTTTGAAAATGGACAGACAGTAGTGGACGTTTGCGCCGCACCTGGTGGCAAGACAATCAATGCTAGTTTGTGGGTTGGCGATGAAGGAAGAGTTTTTTCTAGAGACATTTCCTATGAAAAGCTTGATAAGATTGAGGAAAACCTTGATAGATTAGGAATTACTAATGTAGAGACAGAAGTGTTTGATGCCTCAGAACTTGATGAGAGTTTAGTAGCTAAGGCTGATGTAGTAATTGCTGACCTACCTTGTTCAGGTCTTGGCATTATAGGTAGAAAGCCAGACATTAAATACAATGCGAGTCCTGAAAAATGTGCTGAATTGGTAGAAATTCAGAAAAATATTTTAACTACAGTAGTTAATTATTTGAAAGAATCTGCTATACTAGTTTATAGTACTTGTACAATCAATAAGGCAGAGAATGAAGAACAAGTGGAATTTATAAAGGGTCTAGGCTTTGAACTTTTAGACATGAAACAGTTATT
>NZ_JAEEVD010000010.1:0-57832 GCF_016290755.1 Lachnospira sp. | reverse complement strand
AAAGAAGGCTTCTAAGTAAAATAAATAACGAGCTTCTAAATTTAGAGGCTAAAAAGTAACTAATTAATGCCATTAGCATTTATTAGATAGAAAATGTTTATAGATATTAGCTTTGTTAATTAGTTGACAAATCCAAAGCTATAAACTAAAATTTTACTTGTCTGATATCTTTTGGCTGATGTCAGACAAGTTAGAAAGCCCCAAATTCTCTAACCGCAGACAAGAGAATATGGCTACTTATGGGGCTTTGCAATTTAAAATCTAGGAGGAAGAGAAAAGTGGCAAGAGTTTATAACTTTAGTGCAGGTCCAGCTGTTTTACCTGAGGAAGTATTAAAAGAAGCAGCAGACGAAATGTTAGATTATAAGGGTTCTGGTCAGTCCGTAATGGAAATGAGTCATAGATCTAAGGTTTATGATGCAATCATTAAAGAGGCTGAGAAGGATTTAAGAGATCTATTAAACATTCCTGATAACTACAAGGTATTATTCCTTCAGGGTGGTGCATCACAGTTCTTTGCTGAAGTACCAATGAATCTTATGAAGAATAAGAAGGCTGGTTATGTTATTACAGGCCAGTGGGCTAAGAAGGCCTTTGCTGAAGCTAAGATTTATGGTGAGGCTGTCGAATTAGCATCTTCTGCTGATAAGACTTTCTCATATATTCCTGATTGCTCAGATTTACCTATTACAGATGATATGGATTATGTATACATTTGTGAAAATAATACAATTTACGGAACAAAGTATAAGACTCTTCCTAATACAAAGGGTAAGTTACTTGTATCTGATGTATCTTCATGCTTCTTATCTGAACCTATGGATGTAACTAAGTATGGAGTAGTATATGGTGGTGTTCAAAAGAATATTGGACCTGCTGGTGTAGTTATTGCAATTATTAGAGAAGATTTAATTACAGACGATGTATTAGAAGGTACTCCAACAATGCTTAAGTGGAAGACTCAAAGTGATAATGATTCACTTTATAATACACCTCCTTGTTATAATATTTATATTTGCGGTAAGGTATTTAAGTGGATTAAGAAAATGGGTGGCCTTAGCGCTATGAAGGAACATAACGAGAAGAAGGCTAAGATTCTTTACGATTTCCTTGATGAATCTAAGATGTTTAAGGGAACTGTTCGTAAGGAAGATAGATCACTTATGAATGTACCATTTGTAACAGATAGCGAAGAGCTTAATGCTAAATTCATTAAGGAAGCAGCTGAAGCTGGTTTTGTTAACTTAAAGGGACACAGAACAGTAGGCGGTATGAGAGCTTCTATTTACAATGCTATGCCAATTGAAGGTGTAGAAAAGTTAGTAGAATTCATGAGAGAATTTGAAAAGAAGAACGCTTAATACTTAGTGAATTGTTAAAAGGGAGATTAAAATGGTTAACGTACATTGTTTAAATAATATAGCTAGCTGTGGTTTAGACCTATTCACAGCAGATTATAATACAGAAAGTTCATATGAAGATGCAAATGTAGTTTTAGTAAGATCTGCAAAGATGCATGATTTAGACCTTTCTAATAATTTAGTAGCAATTGCAAGAGCTGGTGCTGGTGTTAATAACATCCCTCTTGAAAAGTGCGCTGAGGCTGGTGTTGTAGTATTTAATACACCTGGTGCTAATGCTAATGCTGTTAAGGAGCAGGTACTTGCTACAATGTTACTTGCTTCTCGTGATTTAATTGGCGGTAATAAGTGGGTAGAAGATAATAAGGATGATGCTGATATTGCTAAGACAACAGAAAAAGCTAAGAAGGCTTTTGCTGGTAGAGAAATTGCAGGCAAGAAGCTTGGTGTAATTGGTCTTGGTGCTATTGGACAGTTAGTTGCTAATGCAGCTATTAGTCTTGGCATGGAGGTTTATGGTTATGATCCATATCTTTCAGTAGCAGCAGCTCTAAATCTTTCAAGAGAAGTAAAGCATGTTATTGATGTTAATGATATCTATAAGGAGTGTAATTATATTACAGTACATGTACCAGCACTTGATTCAACAAAGGGCATGATTGGTAAGGATGCCTTTGAATTAATGCAGGATGGAACAGTAATTATTAACTGTGCAAGAGATGTATTAGTTGATGAGGATGTTATTGGAGATTATTTAAAATCTGGTAGAGTTAAGTGCTACGTTACAGATTTCCCAAATCCTAAGACAGCTAATATGGAGGGTGCTCTTTGTTTCCCTCATCTTGGTGCTTCTACAGCAGAAGCTGAAGATAACTGTGCTATTATGGCAGTTAATGAAGTTAGTGATTTCATCGAGAATGGTAATATTAAGAATTCTGTAAACTATCCAGCTTGTAATTTAGGTGTTTGTGCTACTGAAAGTAGAGTTGCAGTTTGCCATAAGAACGTACCAGCTGTAATTTCTAAGATTACATCTGCTATGGGTGGAGCAAATGTAAACATTGAGTCTATGGCTAATGCTTCAAGAGGAGAGTATGCATATTCATTACTTGATCTAGATAAGCAGCCAGATACTTCAATTATTACAGAACTTGCTTCTATTGAAGGCGTTATTAAGGTAAGAGTTGTAAAGTAAAATAGATAGTGATATAATTTTTAGCGGGTATTGAGAGGTTAACTTTCAATACCCCTTTATTTTTTTGTTTATTTAGGAGTAATTTATGCAAATAGAGAAGAAATCAACAGTTAAAGACATGACAGAGGGAAATATTGGAAAACAACTTATTTTGTTTATGATTCCTTTGCTTGTAGGTAACATTTTTCAACAGCTATATAATACGATTGATAGTATTGTAGTTGGTAATTATGTAGGAAAGGACGCTCTTGCCGCAGTAACAAGTACATCACCAATTTCAATTATGCTTGTGGGATTTTTTATGGGTATGTCAACAGGTGCTGGTGTAATTGTTTCTCAATATTTTGGTGCTAAAGATGAGAAATCCTTAAGAAAAAGTATTCATACGGCTATTATGTTAACTATTATTTTAGGCGTGGCATTTATGATTATTGGATATTTAATTACTCCAATAATGCTTAAGCTTATGGATACACCTGATTCAGTAATGGCAGATGCCAACACTTATCTTAGAACTTACTTTTTAGGAATCTTAGGCCTTATGCTTTATAATATGGCCTCAGGAATTTTAAGGGCTGTAGGTGATTCTAAGACTCCGCTATACATTTTAATATTTAGCTCAATCCTTAATATTATTCTAGATTTATTCTTTGTAATCGTGCTTAAATTAGGAGTTGCAGGCGTGGCCTATGCAACAATTATTTCTCAGTTTTTATCAGCTGTAATTGTAATAGGCATGCTTCTTTTAAGTAAAGATATTTATAGCCTAAGATTAAAGGAATTAAGAATTGATATGCCAATTCTAAAAAAGATAGTAAAGGTAGGACTTCCAGCAGGACTTCAAACAGCCATCGTTTCATTTTCAAATGTATTCGTTCAGTCTTATATCAATCACTTTGGGGCAGAGGCCGCTGCTGCTTGGGGCGTTTATAGTAGAATTGATGCCTTTGTTATTTTACCAATGCAGAGTATGGGACTTTCAATTACAACCTTTGTTGGACAGAATGCAGGTGCCGGTAAGAAAAAGAGAATTAGAGATGGTATTAGAATTGCCATGATTATGGCTATTGTTATAACTACAGTTATTTGTTTGCCTCTAGTTTACTTTGCACCAAAGATTGTAGTTTTGTTTAATAAGGAAGCACAGGTAATTGCCTTTGCAGCCCTCTTTATTAGAGTTAACGAGCTCTTTGATATTGTAGCTTGCACAAACCAGATTCAAGCCGGTGCCCTAAGAGGAGTGGGTAATGCCATAGTTCCTTCAATAGTTATGATTTTTAGTTTTGTATTTTTTAGACAAATATATCTAAAAATCGTATCTATGCTAACAAGCTCAATTATACCTATTGCCTGGGGTTATCCTGCAGGATGGATTTGTTGTAGTATAGTGCTTTTTATTTATTTTAGATTTAATAAAATAGCCTAAAAGTTTCTATAAATAATTGTAATAAACTAACTTCAATGATACAATAAAATACGTGGAAAAATGATTTAAACAATGGTTTTTTATCATTATGAGGAACTGGTAAAGAACAGATTTGTTTAGCAAAACTATTGCATTTGGAGGAAGTTTTATGGCAATAATTAGACCATTTGAATGTGTAAGACCTAACACAGAGGTGGCATCAAGATTTGCGGCTCTCCCTTATGATGTTTATAACAGGGAAGAGGCAACAAAGGAAGTAGAAAGAGAACCAATGTCTTTTTTAAAAATTGATAGGGCAGAAACTCAATTTGGCGAAGACGTTGATACTTATGCGGATGAGGTATATTTAAAGGCAAGAGAGCTATTTTTAAAGGCCCTTGAAGATGGCACTTTAATTACAGATAGCGACAAGGCCTATTATATATATGAATTAACAATGGATAACAGAACACAGACAGGTATTGTGGCAACTGCATCTATTGATGATTATGAGAATAATGTAATTAAGAAACACGAGAATACTAGAGCCGATAAAGAAGCTGATAGAATAAGACATGTAGATAGTCTATCAGCTCAAACTGGCCCTATCTTTTTAGCATATAGAGCTAATGCTGTTATTAATGAAGAGGTAAGAAAGGCTAAGGAAAGTAAGCCTCTATACTCTTTTGTATCAGAGGATGGCATTAAGCATAGAGTATTTAAGATTAGTAATCCTGAATCAATTTCCTGCATTAGACAGGCTTTTGAAAAAATTGATTCTATCTATATAGCAGATGGCCACCATAGAGCAGCTTCAGCTGTTAAGGTTGGCTTAAAGCGTCGAGCTGAAGCTAAAAACTATACAGGGGAAGAAGAGTTTAATTTCTTCCTTTCAGTTTTATTCCCAGATGAAGAATTAATGATTATGGACTATAATAGAGTCGTTAAGGACTTGAATGGGTTAACAGTTGCACAGTTTATAAAGGCCTTAGAGGATAAGGGCTTTAATGTGAAAAAGGCAACTAAGCCAGTTAAACCTAATAAGAAAGCAAGTTTTGGTATGTATATAGAGGAAACTTGGTATGAATTAGAGGCAAGAGAAGAGATTTTATCAGAAGATCCTGTAGATGGACTTGATGTGGCAATTTTACAAAACAATTGCTTAACTCCACTTCTTGGAATATCAGATCCAAAGACAGATAAAAGGATTGACTTTGTTGGTGGAATCAGAGGTTTAAAGGAATTAGAGGATAGATGCCATAAAGATTGCGTTTTAGCATTTTCAATGTATCCAACTTCTATTCAGGAATTGTTTGCAGTAGCAGATGCTAGTAGACTAATGCCTCCTAAATCAACTTGGTTTGAGCCAAAGCTTCGTTCAGGATTATTTATCCATAGAATTTAATCAAATAAATTCTTAAAATTTTATTGGAAATATAAGAGGTATTATTATGATTCACGAAAGCTTTGAAATCGATATAGACTACGAAAAATTAGGTCTAAAACATGATTGTAAAAAAGCGACAATAACAACTTATATTAAGGATTCCTATCCTAATGATCAGGATAAGTTTAATAGACCTTTAATTGTTATTTTCCCAGGAGGTGGTTATCACCATCATTCTGTAAGAGAGGCAGAACCTATTGCAATTAAGATGATGGATTATGGCTTTAATGCAATTGTTGTTCGATATTCGCTTATGCCAAATACTTATCCTTGCCAGTTATATGAAGCTTGTGCTGCTATGAAATATGTTAGAGATAATGCAGCAAAATGGGATACTAATCCAGATAATATTGTAATTGCAGGTTTTTCAGCAGGCGCTCATGTGGCAGGACTTCTTGGAACTAAGTGGAATACTAGGGAAGTTGACCCTATCTTAAAGGAGCTAAATTGTGATAGGGAATATATAAAGCCTAACAAGATGATGCTTGGTTATCCTGTTATTTCTTCAGGAGAATGTGCTCATAGAGCTTCTTTTGAAAGACTTATATATGGTGGCACTAAAAACGAATTAGAAGGTCAAAGACTAGAAGGAATTGCTGGTCAGGATGGAGATTTAACTGGTGGAATGCTAACAGGAGATAGGGATTATCTTTATGAAGAATTGTCTTTGGAAAAATGTGTCACAAAGGATACTCCAACAACTTTCCTTTGGCATACTTTCACTGATGCTTCAGTGCCAGTAAAGAATTCTTTACTAATGGCAGAAAGCCTTGAGGCTAACAATATTCCTTTCGAATATCATGTATTTCCAAAGGGACATCATGGTTCGGCTTTAGGAACAAAGGAAACCGCATCTAAAAACCTAGGTCACTACGAACCAAGTCTTGCAATATGGACTAAGATGTTTAAAAATTTTGTCTTAGGAGAACTTGTCTTATAATAATGGAGAAATTGTAAAAAGTAGACATACGGGAATTGTATAAAATAGACATTAAGAAAAGATAAAAATGATAGAGTAGATATAAAATGGGAGGTAGAAAAATGAATAAGAAATTGTACAGCGTTATGAATTGGCCAGAAATTGAAGGGATTGTTTATGCAGAAGCTAGTAATCCCTTCAGTTTACTGGGATCACATTTAATTAAGGAAGGTAATTTAATCCAGATTTTTAGACCGGATGCAGTAGCTGTGGCGGTTAAGGTAGATGGAAAGAATTATGAATTAGAAAAGGTAGACGAGGCTGGCTTTTTTGCATGTCTTATTCCTTCAAAAAAGAAAAAGCTAGATTATAGTGTAATTATAGAGGATGTTAAGGGTAAGACTATTAGCTATAAAGATGCTTATTCCTTTGATACATTTTCAAAAGCAACAGTCTTTAAAAACTTCTTTGCAGGTATGGAGTATAAGGCAAATGAAATCTTTAGCCCTAAGTTAACTAGTATTGATGGAGTAGAAGGCTGTCTATTTACTGTTTGGGTAGAAGATGCAATTAGAGTTAGTGTGGTAGCAGATTTTAACAACTGGGATGGACGTATTCATCAGATGGAAAAAATTGATGATAGAGGTATTTTCCAGCTCTTCATTCCTGGAGTTACTGCTGGGGCTAAGTATCTATATGAGATTAAGGTTAGAGGTCAAAAGGTTTATAGAAAGTTTGACCCTTACGCAATTGAGATGTCAAAAAAGCCTGAAGATTGCTGTATTGTCAGGGAAGATAAATTAGAGGCTAATATTGTTAAATTTAAGACTAAAAATAGTGATGCCCCTATTAGAATCTATGAATTAAATCTAGATGCCTGGAGTAAGAAATCTGAAGCAAAGACTTATAAATATTTGGCAAATGATATTATTTCCTATGTTAAAAAGGTTGGCTATAACTATATTGATTTAATGCCAATAGCACACTACCTAAATGATAAGACCTATGGATACACAACAGTTTCTATGTTTGCTCCTAGTTCTAGATTTGGTAGCCCAAAGGACTTCCTTGAATTTGTTAATGAATTCCATAAAAATGGCATTGGAGTAATTATTGATTGGAATTGCGCTTACTTTGGAACAGATGCTAGAGGCTTAGATAAGTTTAACGGAACTAATATTTATGGTGGCCTAAAGCCTATTCTTGAAAAAGATGAGACTTGGGATGTTTATACCTACGATTATTATAACAACTGTGTTTTATCTTTCCTTTATAGTAGTTTATATTACTGGATTGAGAATTTCTCAATTGATGGAATTAGAATAGATAGTCTTGCATCAATGCTCTATCTTGATTATGGCAAGGAAGCAGGAAGCTGGATTCCTAATATTTATGGTGGTAATGAGAATTTAGCTGCAATTGATTTTATTAAGAAGGTAAATAAGATTGCAACTAAAGAAGGCATAATTACTATAGCTGATGAAACTAGTGGTTGGATTGGAATTACAAAGACTTTTGATGGTGATAATTTAGGATTTGATTATTTACAAAACAAGAACTGGACAGAGGAATATTTAAATTTCTATGAACAAGATCCTTTATTTAGAAAAGGTTTATATGAGAATTTAACCTTCCCTATGGTTTATCATTTTAATGAAAAATTTATTCAGAAATTTTCAAGTGCAGACCTTTATGGAACTGGAGTTTCTCTTTATTCATTAGCAGCTGGTAAAGATGATGAAGAAAAAAAATCCGATTTACGTACAGCTCTTGCTTATCTTTATTTCTATCCAGGTTCTAAGATGATTGCTTTTGGTCAAGATTTAGGACTTGATATGACAAATCCTGCAAAAAAGGAAGCATGGGAATTAGTTGATGAGAATGGAGAAAACTATATTAAGTCATTAAATGGATTTTTAGATAAATATGCAGATGTATTTAAGAATGATAATAATGAAGATTCTTTTGAATGGTTAGAAAATAATAATGCAACAGAGACTGTTTTAAGCTTTGCAAGAAAATCTGCAAAGGGTAAGATTTTAACAGTAGTATTTAACTTTACACCAGTAGAAAGAAAAGCATATAGATTATTCGTTTGTGAAGAAGGTAAATATAAGGAATGCTTTAATTCTTCTTTAAAAGAATTTGGTGGAAATTTGGCTAAAACAAAAACTGTATATAGATCAGATAGAGAAGACGAACATCCTGATGCAAGAAAATTTATTGATATTGACATTCCAGGATTTAGTGCTGTTTGTTATGAATGTGAGGCTTATACAGAAGAAGAAATTGAAGAGAATAAGATATTAAAGGAGGCTGCAGTTGCTAAAAAGAATGCTGAGGATAAAGCTAAAATAGCTAAAGAATTAGCAACTAAAGCAGAAGAAGAGGCAAGAGTTGCCCTTGAAGCAGAAAAGAAGGCTAAACAAAAAGCTGATGAAGCTGTTAGAGCTAAGGAAGAGGCTGAAAGAAAAGCAAAGGAAGCAATTAAAGCCTCTATAAGAATAGACGAAGAGACAAAATTACGCTTAGAGAAGTTAAGAGCTAAGCTTAATTTAAAAGATGATAAATCTAAGAAGTCTATAAGTAAAAGAACTAAGAAATAGGATGGTTTAAGTTATGTTAGAAGTATTAAATTCTACATCTGTAAATGATGCAACTACACAGATGACAACTTTTTTTTCAAAAGAAAATTTAATGAATCTAATTACTGATTTTTGCAATTGGGCAGTTGGAGCAGTGGGTACTCTTGTTCTTGCAATTGTAATATGGATTATTGGAAAAAAGATAATTAAGGCAGTAGGAAAATTTTTAAGGAAAGTGCTTGATAGGGGAAAGCTAGATGAAGGGGTTAAAACTTTTGTGTTATCAGCAGCAAGAGTGCTTTTATACATTTTCTTATTTATTATTGTAGTTGATACTTTGGGATTTCAAACTACTTCCTTAATAACACTTTTAGGTACAGGTGCCCTGGCTATTGGTATGTCATTACAAGGAAGTTTGTCAAATTTTGCAGGAGGAGTTTTGATACTTATATTTAAACCATTTACTATTGGTGATTATATTGTGGCGCAAAATTCTGAGGGTAGTGTAGTTTCTATAGGTATCCTTTATACTAAACTTAGAACAGTAGATAACAAAGTAATCATGTTACCAAATGGTACACTTAGTAATTCTAATATTACAAATGTTGGTGCAGAAAATTTACGTAGACTTGATATTGAAGTGGGAATATCTTATGAGGCTGATATTAAGGATGCAAAAAGAGTTTTATCTGAAATTATTGCAAAGAGAAAAAATATCCTTACATCAGCTGGAAAAGAACCTAGAGTTATTGTTAAGAGCTTAGATGATTCTTGTGTAACACTTGAGACAAGAACATGGTTAAAAACTGAAGATTATTGGGATACAAAATTTGAATTGCTAGAAGAATATAAAGAAGAACTTGAAAAGAATAATATTAGTATTCCGTATAACCAAATGGATGTGCATATAATTTAATATTAATGGGGGGATGTATGAAAAAAATTTTTTGTGTTACATTAAGTTGTATGTTTATTTTTTTATCAGCATGTAGTAAAACAAGTGAAAGTGAAACAGAAGAAAAATTATCAGAAGAATTCACTTATGAACAAACATCTGAGTTAATAGATAATAGTGGACAAAAATATTATAATGTTAATAGCTGGGTTAGAAAACCCGAACTTGATTTTTATAATACACAAAATAATCTGATAGAAGCATACTATCCTAATCAATATTTTGAAAGTGGAATATATACAATATTAGATGATATAAATGCTGTAAATGTATCAATAAAAACACCTATAGGAACGGATATGATTAAAGATTATTTTTGTGAAGGGCTCTCTTTCTTTAAAAATAGTAAAATACCAATTATACAGAATAATGAAATTATAGATTATTATATTGATAATGAAGCAGTAGGTTCTGGACTTTTATATGGGGATGTTTCAGAAAACTCGTCATCAGTATTTGATCCAGATAATTATATGACAAATATAATAAATCATATACGATGCAGATGTGATGTATTACCTTTTTCAGCAGCATTATATGAAGATTTTTTTGAATGTGATATGAGCTTTCAACTTGATATTTATGGAGTATCAAAAGAATACTTTAATGATAAATTGGGAACGTATACATATTCATGGACGCAATATGAAGAATATTGTAAAGGAATAGAAGAAGATTATAAAAGTTTTGATCATTTATCTAGCTATAATTTAGATGAATCGGGTGTATATTATATAGATTTTACTCAATATAATGATGAATACGAAGATTATTATATAGTTGTAACAGATATTTCAGAGGAAAATATTACATATTTGTTTAAAGGACAAAATGGATATATGGTTAACGATGCGAATGCATATCAGAAATGGAGAGAGGATAATAAAGATAAGTTTATAAATTAATATTGACCGATTAAAGCCAAACTATTGTAATATATAAAAAATATGATAAAATAAATTTACAAAATTTTTTTATGAAATAGGAGGGATTTATGAAACTAAAAAGATTTTTTGTAGCGGCGTTATTGACATCGTCAGTTATATTGTCTTCATTAGCATTGGTATATGCAGGGGAGAATACTGGAACATATGGATATGCTTATCGAAATGTAGAAGGAAGAGATGGAGTGTATAAAATAAGTGCTGGTACAGTAAGAAGAAATGGTGCAGAACAATCATCAATTAATGTAATAAAAACATATTATGATGGTGATGTTCAAACAGAATTTTCAGGTGCGAAAAATGAAGATGTTGTGTACACAAGAGGCTATGAATACATAGAAGATTATGTAACGGTACACAAAACATATAAGAATTCTCGCCCAGTGTATAGTATTACATTGTATAAGTAATAGTAATTAATATTTATAAAATTTAGCAAGTAGATTATAATAATAATCTACTTGTCTAAAGATTATAGATTAAAAAAGGCGATATAATAGAGGGTGAATATGGTAGATGCTAGATTAATTTACAGAATATTTATGAAAAGACCATTATCTATATTTGTTATGACAATAATGTCTATGATTTCTTTTTATATGATTTCCAATGAATTGATGGAAAGTATATCTAATAAAGTTTATACTCAAAGAATTCACAATATGTTTTCAATAAATGAAAGTCGAGTAGGATTGATAAAAATGACTGATGATGTTGAATCAGGAAATATTGATATAAAAAAAGTAAAGCAAGATTTCGAAAAAAGTGAATATATAAAAGGTATTGGTTTTAATTCCTCAGATTATATTTATGAAGGGATAAATGCAGAAGTTTATTTTATTGATGAAAGTATGTTAGCTTCATATAATATTAGTGTGGAAAATGAATTAAAAGAGAATATGTTAAAAGATACAGAATATATACCGGTTGTAGTAGGTTATAATTTAAGGAATAGGTTTAATATAGGTGATGTTATTGATTCATCTATTGGAAATAAATATAGGGTTTATGGCTATTTAGCTAAAGATGATGCTATGTATCATGAACAAAAATTATTTGGGGGATGGACTAATTCTGATTTATATAATTTGGATGATTCATTTGTTGCTATTGTAGATAATGTAGAGGATTTTCGTTTTTTTAATTGGTATTATATAAATTTCTACGTAGATGAAGGTGATTTTAATCTTGCAAAAGAGGAAATTTTAAAAATTGCAGAAAATGATAATATCAACATACAAGTTATAAATAGGGGAGAGGAAATATTAGAAGCACAGGAAGATAATAATATTCTTCATAGTCCCAATCTTTATATCTTAATTGTAGTATTACTAGTTAATATAATTACTATAACTATAATGACAATAACATATGTAATGATTGAAAAAAGGCAATATGGTATTTTATCTATATGTACATATAGTAGAAGAAAGATATCATTTTTAATCATCAAACAGAATGCAATTATAGTCTATTTAGCAGCAATAATTGCTTGGGCCATTAATCAAAAGTTATATAATGGAAGCATTATTATAAAATTAGCAGACTACCCATCAAATTTGCCTTATAAGATAACATTATATAGTACAATGATTATTTTACCATTAGTATTATTTCTTATTGCATCTCTTATTATAGTAATTTCAAGTATGATTCCGGTTATTCTAATAAATAGATATAAAATACCAGAGTTAATTCATAGTAATAATTAAACTAGAGGTGGATTAGAAATGAAAAAAATAATAAATATACTTTTTAGACATAAAATGATATTAATATTTGTTATGATAGGGCAATTTGCAATCTATATAAGTGTATTTGGAATTCTAAATACACTTAATATTGCTGAATTAAAAGAAAAGGATAGGATAGAATCTGTATATAAATCAAGAATAAAAATGGAAATAATGAAATCTTCTGATTCCTCTTTGTTATCAGAGGATTTAAAGAATATTGATAAAGCTAATATTATTATTACAAAAGGCTTGGCTGTGAATTATAAAGAAGCAAATTCGTCATATATAGCAGACCTTATTATAGCTTTAAATGAAGAATTGCCATACAAATTAATAGAGGGACATATACCAGGCACAGATCCAGATGATAAAGGGAAAAATCTTGTAGCAATAGGTAGAGATAAATGTAAATATACATATGAAGAAAATGGGAAAAAATATATTACTCTTGATAACGAAAAATATGAGGTATGTGGTATATTAGGAAGTAAATATTCAGATTTTTGGGATTATAAAATTATATTAAATGTAAATAATATTGGAGATAATATAATAAGTAGAATAAACGAGCTTACGTATTTTAATATAGAGATTTTATCAAATGAAATTAATGTAAGTGATATTTATGAAGATGTTTATGTTGCAATAAAAACATGTAATAATGACGCTGCTATAGATTCATATCAACTTTATGGTAGAGGAGAAAGTGAAATTAGAAATACTTTAGCTAGAAATAACATTAACAAAAAAATATGTATTTTGTTATTTAGTTTATGTAATTGTATTGTAATATCGGAATTCTATTTCCTAGACTATAAAAAAGAAATTGTAATTTATAAAATTCTTGGCGCAAATAATTCATTTATCATAAAAAGATTAATGGTATCATTTGTTGTTATTAGTAGCTTTACATTAATTTTATATGGATTAGTTGCTACATTATTAAATACAATTGGGATGAATGGATTGATGTATTTTAGTGTTAATGCTAAGAATATAATAAGTATGTTTATAGTTATATTATTAGTTACAGCTTTATCTATGATATATCCATATATAAAAATGACAAAATTAAACATTACAAGCATGAGATTAAAGGAGTAGTTATGATAGATATTAAGGGGTTAACAAAAGTTTTTAAAGATGGTGATTATAATAAAGTCGCTTTAGATGATATTAATTTAAAAATCAATGATGGAGAAATGGTTTCTATAATGGGCCCATCTGGTTCAGGAAAATCTACTTTGCTAAATATTATTGCATGCTTTGATGATGTAAGTAAAGGTGAGGTGTATATAAATGATAATAATATAACTTCACTTAAAAAAAGAAAAAAAGAAAAATTTAGAAGAGACAATATAAGCTTTATATTTCAAGATTATGCTTTGTTAGAAAATTTCACATGTTATGAAAATGTAGAATTACCTTTATTAATTAACAAAGTAAGATCAAGAAAGACTAAGACCCTATCTTTATTAGAAAAGATGAATTTGTTAGAAGAGAAGAATAAAAAGATTAATAAATTATCAGGTGGACAAAGACAAAGAGTAGCAATTGCAAGAGCTCTAGCACTTGATACAAATTTAATTCTTGCTGATGAACCTACGGGTGCATTAGATCAAAAAATGGGTGAAGAAGTAACAGATATCTTACGCAGTATTAATAAAGAAGGGAAAACAGTTATTATTGTTACACATGATGAAAAGGTAGCTAATAAAACAGATAGAATTATTAAGCTAATGGATGGAAAAATAATAGATGATATAAAAAACGTTTAGATTAGGTAAAATTAAAGATTAGAAATTATAAAAAGGTTATCAAGTAGCGAAACTTGATAACCTTTTTTGTTCACAAAGAAGTCTTTTTTCATCCACAATTAAAACACATATTTCAATTAACATAATAAATGTAAAGAGGAGATAACATTAGTGTTAAATTGAAAGGAGTAGTTATGGCTATTGAAGTATTTAATAGATATGAAAAAAAGTACATGCTGACAAAGAAAAGTTTTAGAAAGCTTTTAACTAGAATTGAAGATCATATGGATATGGATAAATACAATATAAATGGTAAGCCATACACAATAAGTAATATATATTTTGATACAGATAATGATGCTCTTATAAGAGCTTCAATTGAAAAGCCTGTGTATAAAGAAAAATTAAGAATGAGAGCATATGGCACACCATCACTAGATGATAAGGTTTTTATAGAAATAAAGAAGAAGTATGACGGCATAGTTAATAAGAGACGTACTTCTATGACTCTTAAAGATGCCTATAATTATATACTTAATGACAATCCACCAACACCCGCTTCAGGAAAGATTAATACTCAAGTTTTACATGAAATTGACTATTTTAAAGATTTCTACAAGGTAAAACCTAAGTTATATCTTTCTTATGATAGATATGCATACTTTGAAAAAAATGATGGCGATTTCAGAGTAACATTTGACACAAACATTCAGACAAGACGATATGATGTTGCACTAGAAAAAGGCCAGTATGGAAGTCAGTTACTAGAAGCAGACCAGGTTTTAATGGAAATTAAAATCAGTGGCGCGGTTCCTATGTGGTTTACGAAGATTTTATCAGAATTAAGAGTCTATCCAGTATCATTTTCTAAGTACGGAACGGAGTACAAGAGATATGTATTAGAGAATACTCAAAGAGAATTTATTGAAAATAAAGGAGAAATAATATGTTCGAATCAATTTTATCCTCAGCTACAAGCAGTAGCTTCACTGTAAATGAGTTTTTAATTGCCGAAGTAGTAGCTATTGTTTTAGGTTTAATTATTGGCGTTGCTTATATGGTAGCTTGCAAGAATGACGGTTATTCTAAGAATTTTATCGTGGGTTTATCAATCTTACCAACAGTTGTGGCGGCAGTAATTTTATTTATCGGTAGTGATGTAGCAAGAGCATTTTCAATGGCAGGAGCCCTTACACTTGTTAGATTCCGTTCTGCTCCTGGTAATGCTAAAGACATTTCAGTAGTATTTTTATCTATGGCAACAGGCCTAGGATGTGGTTTAGGTTATATAGGATATGCAGCAATCTTCGCAGTAATAGCAGTAATTCTATTAATTATTTTAAGCTTAAGTACATTTGCAAAAAAGCCATCTAACAAGAAACAGCTTAGAGTAACAATTCCTGAAAACTTAAATTACACAAATGCTTTTAATGATGTCTTTGAAAAATTTGTTAATGAATGTAGACTTACAAGAGTAAAGACAACTAACATGGGTACAATGTTTGAATTGACTTATGAAGTGTCTTTAAAGGATGAATCTAAGGAAAAGAAATTTATTGATGAACTAAGAACTAGAAATGGCAATTTAAATATTATTCTTGGGATGATGCCAGCGGGAAATGAAGGTTCATTAAACGGTTAATTTTGTAGTTATTTGCGCAGCAAATCACTACCCATTATAGTTTTCGTAAAAAGCAGGTTAGAGAAAATCTAACCTGTTCTTTTTTTATCTTTGTATACATGTCCTTTTCTTCCTAAAATTTATTGACTATTTTATTGGAAGAGTATATTATGAAATTAGCTTTTTTAAAATATATTTATAAAAGTCAATTTATAATGTATAGGGAGGTATGCAAATGAAATCTAAAAGTTTGCGTAAAGCATTAGCGCTAGCTATGGCAAATGCCATGATCCTTGGGGTGGTTGGATCAAATTGTAGCTTAACTAGTGCATCGGGGTTACCATCAACTACTGGCCATGATACTTATGTCAATAGTGATGTGTTTTCAGTAATATCAAGTGATAGTTTTGGTACAACAGCACTTGATAGTCCACTTTTTTCAAAAAATATTGGTAGTTATGATATTACTAATCTACAAGTACCAACATTAGCCTATGATGATACAAGCATAGGTCTTGTCTGGGAAAAACCAGAAAACTATGAAAATGTAGCTGATTATCATGTATATATTAACGGGGAATTACAGGAAACAGCTAGAGAAAATTTTAAAGAAAATGCTAAATGGACTTATACCTACATGCAGTCTTTCTACGATTATTATGAGACAGCTTCTGATGTAGATATGGTAGATGTAGATATCCATTCTTTTAGAGCAACAAATTTAAGTCCAGAGACAAGTTATGAAATTAGTGTCGTTGCAATTGATGAGAATGGCAACGAACTTGGTAATAAGGTTTCAATTACTGCAACAACAACTAAGACACCAGAACTAGTTAATGTCTTAGATTATGGAGTTACATATACAGAAGGTTATACAGAATATAATGATGAAATCAATGCAATTATCGAAGCTAATACTAAGGCTATTCAGGCTGCTATTGATGCAGTTCCTGAAGGTGGCAAATTAGTTATTCCAGATAATGACCAGGGACTTGTATTAGTATCTGGTGCTCTTTGGCTTCATTCTAATATGACTCTTGAACTAGATGGTACATTATGGGCTTCACCAAATTCAGATCATTTTGAAATTGGTTTTCTTATGTATCCTTTCTACACAGATACAAGAGATTGGGGCCTTATTAATGCAGTTTCTCAAGATGAGAATGCAGCTCTTGAAAATATTAGAATCACAGGTAGTGGTACTCTTTACGGTAATGGTTGGAAGTATGGCGCAGGCGATACAATGTATGGAGATGGTTATACATCTAATGCTGGAGTGAATACTCAAAGTGGAGACCCAGATGTTAAAGATACTCAGTCTGAATACGGTCTTCCAAGATTTATGGGTGGTAGCAATACAAAAGTTTATTACTATGGTATTCAGGCAGCTGATTCTGCTAAGAAGTATTTAGCTAATCTTTACAATGAAGATGGTACAAGAAAGTATTCTGATGAATTAATTGAGAGCTTGACTTCAAAGATTAAAGCTAATAAGAGTGATAAGTTATCAAGTATTGATACTGCAGATTTAAAGGCTGCTTATGCTACAAGAGCTTCTCTTTTAATAATGAGAAATGTAACTAATGTTTATGTAGCAGATATTACAGTAGAAAATCCTTCAAATCACTCAGTAAATATTCTTGATTCAAGAAATATTGCTACAACTAATGTTAAGGTATTCTCGTATGATGGAAACAACGGTGATGGCCTTGGCTATGGTTGTTCTCAAAATGTAATTTGCTGGAATAACTTTACAGATACAGGTGATGATAACTTAGGCTTTGGCGCTTCTGTAGGTGAAGGCGCAAGAGATTGTGATATTCAGACAAACTCAGAGCTTTGGATGTTTAATAACTTCCTTCGTGAAGGACATGGCGGTCTTGCTGCTGGTTCTCATACAGGTAACGGAATTCAGGATGTATTATTTGAAGATACAGTAATGAATCATATTGATATGGCTTTCAGATTTAAGTCAGCACCTACTAATGGCGGCTTTGCAGCTAATATTACTATGAGAGATTGTGCTATTGCAGATACAAATCAGGCTTGGGTATTAACAACCTCTTATTCAGATCCTAACTCTGCATCTTCAACAGAGGCAGCTGAAATTGGCGAATTCTATAATTTTGCATCTTATAACGTATCTGTTTATGGTGCAAATCAGAACACAATTTGTGTTTATGCAGATGTAGATTATGATTCAAATCCACAAAAGCCAGCTCATTGTCACCACAATTTATACTTCCAAGATATTACTTTTGGAAATGTTGGTGGAAATGGCAGCTATAAATATTACAGTGGTTGGGATACACTTACAGGCTGTGAAAATGCTGTATTCTATAATGTAAAGACAGTATCTTATAATAGTAAAGCAGTATCTAAAGGTACAGACGCTGCTTGGACCAATATAAAGTACTGTAAGAATATCATTTTCCAAGGAACAACTCTTGAGAGCTTGAATATTAAAAGCTCTAATGTGGAAAATGCTATGCAGGCACCAGAAGTAATTGACAATAATATTACAGCTACAAGTGCTGAAGATGGAAAGAGCGTTAGCTTGTCTTGGGCAACACAAAAGGATAACTATTCTATGACTTATGGAGTAGAAACTTATGTAAATGGCGAAATGGTTGATTTTGTATCAGGCTTATCAGACACACAGACAACTATTAACTCACTAAGCCCAGGAGTAGATTATACTTTCAAGGTTTATGTATCAGATAAGACAGGCAATAAGACTTTAATTAATGAAGTATCTGTTAAAACAAAGGGTGAAGATACAGAAAGCATTGTAGCTCCAAAATCGCCTACAGTTACTTTAACAAATCCAATTTACACATGTGCACAAGCAAGCTTTGCATCTGCTTATGCAAATGATAATAGAGTAAGAGGTTATAAAATCTATGCTAATGGAAATTTAGTAAAGACAATTTATAACTATCAGATAAAAGATTACAAGAATGCTGCTAGCATTTCAAACCAGGTTGGTAGATTAACAGCAGGCATTAATAATGAAGTAAGTGTTGTAGCCTTTACAGATTCTGGTAAGGAATACAAATATGATCTTGCATATGTAACAACTCTTGGTAATTATGATTACAAGGCACCTGTATTTGCAACTACTGCTAAGATTACAGCAGTTGTAAATAAGGATAATACTATTGATTTAAGCTGGGATGAGGCAGTAGATGATACAGCAGTTGGTGGCTATAGAGTTTATGTAGATGGCGTAGCTGTTTATACAGAGGAATCAACAGATACTTTCAATCCTGTAAATGGTGCTTATACAACTAATAAGACAGAAATTACATTAACAGATGTAGATACAACTAAGCCTCATACAATTACAGTTCAGGCTGGAGATACATGGTGGAAAGCTGCTAAGACAATGGGTAACTTTGATAAGATGGCTTCTTATAACTGGACAGTTAAGGGGTTAAAGTTAACTACACAGGCTTATGAAGAGCCAACAACAGAGGAGCCAACAACAGAGGAACCAACAACTAAGGAGCCAGAAACACCTAGTGAGACTCCATCTGGTGAAGTAGCAGCAGATACTGACATTGTTTATACAATGCTTACAGGTAGCGAGGTTAACTATGTAAATGGAGAAAAACTAGTTCTTCGTAGCGCAGCAGACTTTGATAAGTTTGTAGGTGTTAAGGTAGATGGAACTTTAATTGATAAGGCTAATTATAGTGCCTACTCAGGTTCAACAATTGTTGAGATTAGCGAAAACTACATGGCTGGCCTTTCAAATGGAAAGCATGAGTTTGAAATTGTATCTAATGATGGAGCTGCTAAGGCAGTAGTTACAGTAAATAAGACAGAGACAGTAACAAATAACGAAGCTACAGTTTCAAATACAAATAGTAATACAGCCGAGGTTGCAGCAGATTCAAGCGAAGTTACAAATAGCTCAAAAAATACAGCAGACTTAAATAATATGTTAATTTATTTCTTAATGATTCTTGCTTGTGGCACAATTAGTTTTGTGGTTGCAAGAAGAGAATATAAGAATCGAATGAACTAAAAATCTTACATACAAAAAACTTCATAAATCTATAATTTCCGTAGGGATTAATGACTAATAAAATTGTAAAAAAGAGACATTTTTATAGTTAAAATCCCTACGGATTTTTCATCTTAATCAGTTAAATACTTAACACAGTTAAATCCACAAAATATTTAGTGATTTAGCGTACTAAATTTATGCAATTTTAACATTGATATAAAACTTTAATTATGAAAAAATAACCTTACCGTGTGGTAAATGTTGAAATGAATGGAGTTTTAAAGTTATGGCAATCAATGTAGTAGAAGAAGCAAAAAGGTGCTTACAATGTAAAGTACCAATGTGTAGAAAAGGATGTCCGATTTCTACAAATATTCCAGAGATGAACAGACTCTTTTTAGAGTTTAAAAAGGATGAAGCAGGAAAGATGCTTTTTGAAAATAATCCTCTTTCTGCCATCTGTTCACTTGTCTGTAATCATGAAAAACAGTGCGAAGGTAACTGTGTACTAGGAAGAAAGAGTTCCCCTGTACATGTATCAAGCATTGAGAATTATATATCAGATGCTTATCTTGATCATTTAAATTTACAAAGAGAAGATGATAAGAAGCAGAGAGTTGCTATTATTGGTGGTGGTCCTGCTGGTATTACAATTTCAGTAATTCTTGCACAGCGTGGATATGATGTAACAATTTTTGAATCAAGAGATAAGATCGGTGGCGTTTTAAGATATGGTATTCCAGAATTCAGACTTCCAAAGACAGTTCTTGATAGATATGAAGAAAGATTAAAGAAGTTAGGTATTAAGATTCGTCCTCATACAGTAGTGGGCTATGCCTTAACTATTGATGATCTTGAAAGAGATGGCTATGAGGCAATCTTTATTGGTACTGGTGTTTGGAGACCTAAAAAGCTTGGTATTAAGGGCGAGAGTTTAGGAAATGTACATTTTGCCATTGACTATCTTGCTAACCCAGATGTATATGACTTAGGTAAGAGAGTCGTTATTATTGGCGCCGGTAATTCAGCTATGGATGTGGCAAGAACTGCTACAAGAAAGGGCGTATCTGAAGTTTATGTATTCTGTAGAAGAGGACATGCAGCAGCTTCTGTTCGTGAATTAGAATACGCTGAGGCAGATGGTGTGCAGATCCTTTATGGTTACAGACCAGATGAATTTACTGATAACGGCGTATTATATAAGGTTGCAACAATGGACGAAGAAGACAATGTCTTAGAGATGAGCGAGCAAAAGTTCTTTGAGGCAGACAGCATTGTAGTTGCAGCAAGTCAGGGTGCTATGAACAGAATCGTAAGTACTACAAAGGGTATTGAGACTAACGAGAAGGGCTTACTTAATACTGATGAGAAGGGAAGTACTTCAAGACCAGGTATCTTTAGTGCTGGTGATGTTGTAAATGGCGCTAGAACAGTAGTAGAAGCAGTTAGATATTCTAAGGATGTAGCAGAAGCTATGGATGAATATTTAAAGGCAAAAAGAGAAGAAAAAGAAAATGCTAATGAGGATGAAGAAGTAAAGGCAAGCTAATTATTTGTCTTAACATACCATGTTTGAAATATTAGGAGATTTATATAAAGGACCTATGTCATATCTTAGACATAGGCCCTTGTTTTTTATAAAGACTATATATAGTAGATTTTTTTAAAAATAAAAATGAAAATATCCAAGAAATTGTGAAAATTTATCGAAAGATTTCCCTTTAGTACTTGTTAAATAAGTAGATTTATTATATTATTAATACATATATAGGAAGGACGTGATTTATATGGCAGATAATAACACACAATTTTTTAAAACACAGCCTGAAAAGACAATTTCGGTTGAAGGAATTATTGAGCAAGTTTATCTTGCTTTAAAGGAGAAGGGATACAATCCTGTGAATCAAATAGTTGGATACATTATGTCTGGGGACCCAACTTATATTACTAGTCACAACAATGCTAGAAGTTTAATTATGAAAGTAGAACGTGATGAGCTTGTTGAAGAAGTAATCCGCTATTTTATTGAAGGTAAGGGACTTTAATCTTACATGAGATATTTAGGATTAGATTATGGCAGTAAAACTGTAGGCGTTGCGCTGTCTGACCCTCTTGGTTGGACAGCACAAGCCTTTGAGACAATTACAAGAAAAGAAGAGAATAAGTTAAGAAAGACTTATGCAAGAATAGAGGAAATAATAAAAGAATATGGAGTTACTAAGGTAGTAGTGGGCTTACCTAAGAATATGGACGATACGGAAGGTGAGAGAGCTCTATTAGCAAGAGATTTTGCAAGTAATATCCATAGAAGAACAGGGATAGAAATCGTTATGTGGGACGAGAGATTAACCACAATTGCAGCTGATGAGGTTCTAGAAGAAGCTGGAGTTAAAAAGGAGAACAGAAAGGCTGTTATAGATCAGATAGCAGCAGTTTTTATATTACAAGGTTATCTTGATTTTGAGGCAAAAGAGGCCAAAAAGCAAGATTTCAATAAATAGGATGGCTAATCATGGGGAGTTTTAGCACTGTGATTAGAGTCTTTTTATGTCTAGATATATGTGAAATATTTAGGCGAATGTATTAGGGTTTAAATTTTTAATTTGGAGAGAGATTTATGGAAAAGATTAGTTTGATTTCAGAAGAAGGAGACAAGATTGATCTCTACATTCTAGAAGAGACAAGAATTAGTGGCGTGAACTATATCCTTGCCACAGAGTCAGAAAGTGACGATGATGAAGCAGAAGTTTATATTTTAAAGGATACTTCTAAGAGCACAGATGCTGATGCTATTTATGAATTCGTGGAAGACGATAGTGAACTTGATGCAGTAGCAAAGGTTTTTAGTGAATTACTAGAAGATGTAGATTTTAGATAATTTATAACGTGAAATATTATATGAAAGATATATTTTTAAATTAAGGAGAGTTATATGAAGAAAGAGGCGAATGCTACTTTAAAGATTGTGCCTTTAGGTGGTTTGGAACAAATTGGTATGAATATAACTGCGTTTTGCTATGAAGATAGTATTATCGTAGTAGATTGTGGACTTAAATTTCCAGATGATGATATGTTAGGTGTAGATTTAGTTATCCCTGACGTAACATTTTTAAAGGATAATATTGATAAGGTAAAGGGTTTTGTAATCACTCATGGTCATGAAGATCATATTGGTGCTATTCCATACATTTTAAAAGATATTAAGGTTCCTGTTTATGGTACAAAGCTTACAATTGCTTTAATTGAGTCAAAGCTTAAGGAACACAACATGATGAAGGAAGTTAAGAGAAAGGTTGTAAAGTACGGCCAGTCTATTTCTCTTGGAGACTTTAGAGTTGAATTTATTAGAACTAATCATAGTATCGCTGATGCAGCAGCACTTGCTATTTATTCACCAGCAGGTACTGTAGTTCATACAGGTGATTTCAAGGTAGATTATACACCAGTTGATGGAGATCCAATTGATTTACCTAGACTTGGCGAAATTGGTAAGAAGGGTGTACTTGCACTTATGTGTGATTCTACTAATGCCATTAGACCAGGTTTTACAATGTCAGAGCGTACAGTAGGTGCGACTTTTGATAAGATTTTTGCTGATAATAAGAACTCAAGAATTATTATTGCAACTTTTGCATCAAATGTAGATAGAGTTCAGCAAATTATTAATACTGCGATTAAGTATGACCGTAAGGTTTGTGTTGAGGGACGTAGTATGGTAAATATTATTGAAGTCGCTCAAGACCTTGAATACCTTAAGTTCCCAGAAGGAACAATTATTGAAACAGAAGAAATGAAGAATTATAATCCTGAGCAGATTGTACTTATTACTACAGGTAGTCAGGGTGAATCAATGGCAGCTCTTTCAAGAATGGCAGCTAACATTCACCGTAAGGTTTCTATTATTCCTGGAGACTGTGTTGTATTTTCATCAACACCAATTCCTGGTAATGAGAAGTCTGTATCAAAGGTTATTAATGAATTAGGAATGAAGGGCGCTAAGGTAATCTTCCAGGATACTCACGTTTCAGGACATGCCTGTCAGGAAGAAATCAAGCTTATTTATTCTTTAGTACGTCCTAAGTATTCAATTCCAGTCCATGGTGAATATCGCCACTTAATCGCTCAGAAAGAGCTTGTTATGGGACTTGGATATGATAAGCAGGATGTAATTATTGCTAAGTCTGGTGATATTATTGAATTATCAGAAAAGGAAGCTAAGATTGTTGGTAAGGCACCAGTTGGTGAAGTTATGGTTGATGGTCTTGGCGTTGGTGATATTGGTAATATCGTACTTCGTGATAGACAGAACTTAGCTGAGAACGGTATTATTATTGTAGTATTAACATTTGAGAGAAACTCAGGTCAGTTAATTGCTGGACCAGATATTGTTTCAAGAGGTTTCGTTTATGTACGTGGAGCTGAGGAATTACTTGATGAGGCAAGACTTATTGTTGAAGATTCAGTTCAGAAGTGTATTGATAATAGAATCTCTGACTGGGGCAAGATAAAGAATATTATTAAGGATGACTTATCAGAATTCTTATGGAAGAAAATGAAGAGAAATCCTTTAATTCTTCCAATTATTATGGAAGCTAATTTATAATTAAGACTTAAATAGGCGGCTAGATAAAAGGCCGCCTATTTTTAAAAGAAATCATTTAGGGAAAGTTAGTAGCAATTAGGTTTAAGTATTAATAGAGGTGAGAGACTATGACAGGGGATAAACTTGAAACACTAAAAAAGGAACTAACACAGACTATACTTGAAAGTGATGAGTATAAGGAGTACAAGCGCTTAGAGGCTATTATTAATAGAAACCCAGATTTAAGAAGAAGCGTGGACGAATTTAGAAGAAGAACATTTGAGATAGTTAATAATGATGATATTGAAGATGTCTATACAGCTATGCTAAATCTTAATATTGAGTTTGATAATATGAGAAGACAGGATATAGTTAATAGATATCTAACAGCAGAAATATGTTTTAGTAGCTTAGTAAAAGACATTGTAAAGTCTATTGTTGAGCCAATTGATATGGAACTTGATTTTTTGCGTTAAAACCCTTATTATAGCAAGTGATGGTAAAAAATGGAGGATTTCATGAGCAATAAAAATATTAGACTTATAATAGCAGTGTCAGTTAACGTAATAGTAATTCTTATTGGCGTTTTAATCATCTATAGAGTAGGAACTTATGCTTATACATTAGGCAATAACATATTTAATGAGGTTGCAGTGGATGATAGTTCTAATGCAAGATCTGTAGAAGTTACTATAACATCATCTATGTCTGCTAAGCAGCTTGCTAAATTATTCTACGAAAAGGGCTTAGTAGCTAAGGAGAAGCTTTTCTATTATCAGATTATAGCTTCAGATTATAATGGAGATTGGCTTGATGGAACATATACTTTAACAACAGATATGCTCCCAACAGATATGTTAAAGGCAATCTCAACTGCAACTACAAGCAGTAATTAGTGTGCAATTAATAATCAATTAAGAATTTAATTTAGAAAGAGGATTATTTATGATAGTCAACGAAAGAATTGTGGCTTATATTAATTCTCTTGATTGTGGTAATTCGGATATTGTTAATACAATTGAAAAAGAAGCGATTGAAACAGGTGTTCCAATCATAAGGAAAGAGATGGGGAATTTACTTAAGGTCTTGCTTTCATTAAAGCAGCCCTTACGTATCTTAGAAGTAGGTACGGCAGTAGGTTACTCATCTATTCTTATGAGTGAGAATATGCCAGAGAATTGTCATATTACTACAATTGAGAATTATGAGAAAAGAATTCCAATAGCTAAGGAAAATTTTAAAAGGGCTAAAAAAGAAGATAAGATAACTTTAATTGAAGGCGATGCCACTCTAGTTTTAAAAGAATTAGAGGGAAGTTATGATTTTATTTTCATGGATGCGGCAAAGGGGCAGTATATTAACTTCCTCGATGACATTTTAAGGTTACTTAGTCCAGGAGGTCTACTAATTTCAGATAATATCCTACAGGAAGGCGAAATTGTAGAATCTCACTTTACAGTGGCAAGAAGAGATAAGACTATACATACAAGAATGAGAGAGTATGTCTATACCCTAACTCATCACAAAGACTTAATTACATCCATTGTTCCAATTGGCGATGGAATTACATTAAGCGTAAAAAGAAGCTAGGACTAGTATTACAGATATTAGTTATATGTACTAGTTATATAAGAAAGGATTTATATGAGAAACAGAGTTTATAATGGTAGAAAGCTTGAATTACTTATTCCAGCTAGTAGTTTAGAAGTACTAAAGATTGCAGTTCTTTACGGAGCTGATGCAGTTTATATTGGTGGTGAAGCCTTTGGCCTTAGAGCTAATGCTAAGAATTTCTCAGCAGATGACATGAGAGAAGGTATTAAGTTTGCCCATGAAAGAGATGTTAAGGTTTATGTTACAGCTAATATTTTAGCTCATAACTATGATTTAGAAGGAGCAAGACAGTATTTTGAAGAGCTTAAGGAAATCGGTCCTGATGCTTTAATTATTTCTGACCCTGGTATGTTTACAATTGCTAAGGAAGTATGTCCTGAAATTGATATTCATATTTCAACTCAGGCTAATAACACTAACTATTTAACATATAACTTCTGGTGGAAGCAGGGTGCAACAAGAGTTGTATCAGCTAGAGAATTAAGCCTTGCAGAAATCAAGGAAATCAGAGAGCATATTCCAGAGGAAATGGAAATTGAAAGTTTCATGCATGGTGCTATGTGTATTTCATATTCTGGTAGATGTTTACTTTCTAACTATATGGCAGGTAGAGATGCTAATAGAGGTGCTTGTACACACCCTTGCAGATGGAAGTACTCAATTGTTGAAGAGAACAGACCAGGTGAATATATGCCAGTATTTGAGAATGAAAGAGGAACATACATTTTCAACTCAAAGGATCTTAATATGATTGAACATATCCCAGAGATGGTAAGTTCAGGTATTGATTCCTTTAAGATTGAGGGCCGTATGAAGACAGCTCTTTACGTAGCAACAGTTGCAAGAACTTATAGCCTTGCTATTGATGACTTCTTAGAGGATCCAAAGAAGTATGAGGCTAGAATTCCATTTTACAAGGAAGAAATTGGAAAATGTACTTACAGACAGTTCACAACTGGCTTCTTCTTTAATAAGCCGACAGAAGAAACTCAGATTTATGATAGCAACACTTATGTTACAGAATATAAGTATCTTGGTATTGTAGGTAAGAAGAATGAAGAAGGCTTATATAATATTGAACAGCGTAATAAGTTCTCAGTAGGAGAAACTATTGAGGTTATGAGACCTAATGGAGACAATATTCCAGTAGTAGTTAAAAGAATTGTAGATGAATTTGGACATGATATGGAAAGCTGTCCACATCCAAAGCAGCAGTTATTTATCGACTTAGGAATCGAACTTAATGAGTTTGATATTTTAAGAAGAAAAGAAGGAAATAAAGAAATGGCTTAACATATTCCTTTCTAGTGTTAAAATAGCTAGTGAATACATTTATGAAGGAAGGTTTACTTATGTCGAAGGTAGAAACAATTAAAGAGAGATTGGCTTCTGTTAGAGAAACTATGGCTAAGACAGGGGTTGATATTTATCTCGTATTAACAAATGATTACCATATCTCAGAATATTCAGGTGATTATTTTAAGGAAAGAGAATTTATAACAGGTTTTACAGGGTCAGCAGGAACAGCTGTCATCTTAAAGGATGAGGCTAAGTTATTTACAGATGGTAGATACTATGTTCAGGCTGCTAAAGAAATTGAGGGAACAGGCTTTGAACTTATGAAGGATGGTTCAGTTGGTGTACCAACTTTATCAGAATATGTAGCTTCTAAGTTAGAAGAAGGTATGTGTCTAGGCTTTGATGGTAGAACAGTAGATGCTAGATTAGGTCTTAAGTTAGCCGATATTGTAAAGAATAAGAAGGCAAGTCTTAATTTAACCTTTGATGCTATTGCTGATATCTTTACTGATAGAGCAGCATTCCCAGAAAGCAAGGCTTTTTATCTTGATGAGAAGTATTGTGGAACAACAATTAATGAGAAACTTGCTATGCTTAGAGAAAGCCTTAAGAAGGCTAATGCAGATTCTAATATTATTGCTAGTCTAGATGATGTTTGCTGGCTATTTAATATTAGAGGTAACGACGTTTGGTGTAATCCAGTAATTATGTCTTATGCTTATGTAAGCATGGATAAGGCTATTCTTTATACAGATGGCGATAGATTTAATGAAGAAATCCTAGCTATGTTTAAGGAAGCTAATGTAGAAATCCGTCCATACGAAGCAGTTTATACAGATGCAGCTAATATCTCAGGTCGCGTAATAGTAGATACTAAGAGAGTTAATATGCGTCTTTATAACATTTGCATGGATAATAAGAACTTAAACTGTGTGCTTTCTGAAAACCCAACAGTTTTACTTAAGGCAATTAAGAATGAGACAGAAATTAAGAACTTAAAGGATGTTCACCTTGAAGATGGTGCGGCTCTTACAAAGTTTATCTTCTGGACAAAGAAGCAGGTTAAAGAAGGAAAGCAGATTACTGAGGCAGATGCAGCAGAGTATCTTGATTCTTTAAGAGCTAAGATTAGTGATTATATTGAACTTAGTTTTGATACAATTTCAGCAACAGGTCCTAATGGCGCTATGATGCATTATCATGCAACTAAGGAGAATGCAGATATCTTAAAGCCAGAGGGAATGTTACTTGTAGATTCAGGCGGACAGTATTTAAGAGGTACAACAGATGTAACAAGAACATTTGCCCTTGGTCCTGTAACTGATGAAATGAAGAAGTGCTTTACACTTACACTTAAAGGTATGTTAGCACTTGCTAATGCAAGATTCCTACATGGCTGTAACGGCTTTAGCCTTGATATCCTTGCTCGTGGCCCATTATGGGATGAGGGCATTGATTATAGATGTGGAACAGGTCATGGCGTTGGCTATTTACTTAATGTTCATGAGGCACCTAATGGCTTTAGATGGAAGCACATCCCAGGTGTTAATGACTTAGCAGTACTTGAGCCTGGCATGGTTACATCAGATGAACCTGGTGTTTACGAAGAAGGCAAGTTTGGTATACGTATTGAAAATGAAATCGTATGCAAGAAGGATTACGAGAACGAATATGGTACATTCTTAAGCTTTGATATGCTTACAATGGCACCAATCGATTTAGAGCTTGTAGATCCAAAGTATTTAGAAGCAGTTGATATTAAGCGACTTAATGCTTACCATGAAGAGGTTTATAATAACTTAAAGGACTTCTTTACAGGTGAAGAATTAGAAGAACTTAAGGCGGCAACGAAAGCGATTTAATTAATTATGAAAGAATTTATTAGTAAGAAAAGAGAGAATAAAGACTTAAAGGAAATGAAAAGAGTGGTACCTAGAAAGGTAATTGCTTTAGTATTTATTGCACTTATAGCTGTAGTTATGATTATTGGATTTATTATTTATAATAATAGATTTGATGTTAGAGATTACATATCTGTTAGTTATGTGGGAGCAAATGATTATGCAAGCCCAGAGTTTAGCCTAGATAAAGAAGGTCTTAAAAATGCCCTTATAGGAGATAAGACAGATGCTAATGTATTATCTGCAATTAATAGTTTAGTTAATTCCATTGAGGTTAGCTCAGATGCCACAGACCTATCAAATGGGGACAAGATTGAGGTTTATATAAACTATGACAGTTCCTATGAAGATGCTGCTGGGGTTAAATTAAATCTTACAAAGTATAGTCTTAGGGTAGATGGAATATCTTCCGGAACTAAGATATCTTTATTTGATAATATTGAAGTCACATTTCAGGGCATAAGTCCAGAGGCTACTGTTTTAATTACTAATAATGCTAGTGACGAATATTTACAAAGCTTAACATTTACAGCAGATAAAACTACTAACATTTCCTTTGGTGATACAGTTATAGTAAGCTGTGATCAAAACTATGAAGATATAGCAAGACATGGCTATTTAGTAGATAGCTTAGAAGCTAGTTATACAGCTGATAAGTTAGGAGAATATATCAATGGCGTTGAAGATATTGATATTAGTGTAATTAATGAAATTGTAGAAGAAGCTAAGAGTGCTATTACTACAGAGACTAATGATACAACCTTTAGAATGCTTTATAAGGCCAGTGGAAACAAGGACTATTTAAAGCAGGCTAATACTGAAACAGCCACAGATATTACTCTTGTTTCAAAGTATTTGTTAGCTAATGGAACTAATGGCAGCGATTACAATAATGTAATAATACTTTTATTTAGCGCTAAGATTTCAAATCAAGAGTCTAGTGAAACGGTTTATTTTGCATTTTCATATTACAACAGTTACATAAGCGTTGATAATCAGTTTGACGTAGTTAGAAATTTATCTACTGAGAATTACGAAGTAAGCACAAATCTTGATTCCTTGGTTAATAGCCTTATTAACTCACAAAAGGAAAGATATACGGTTTATGAGTTAAGCAATTAATAATTAGAAATCATATTAGAAACACTTCTAGGGATTATCCTAAATTAGGATTTTCTTTGGAAGTGTTTTTTATTATTTTAAGGTTTTGACTGCTAGCTTTAGCCCATGCTTTCTTGACTTTACAAGGCTTCAATGCTATGCTTTAATTAAAAGTTTGGTAAAATTTAATATAACAACAATCTATATTTTTCATATGGAGGCTGCTAATGAATTATAGAAAAAAAGTAAAGTTAGGCAGTTTATTAGTGTCTAAAAATGTAATTAGCAATGAGCAGTTAGACTCAGCCCTAAAGGAACAAAGGCAGAGAGGGTTAATGCTAGGTGAGACCATTGTGGCCCTTGGTTTTGCTAGTCAAAGCCAGATAAATGAGGCTTTGTGTGAAAGTCTAGGCATTGAATTTGTAGATATGAGAGCTGTAGAGGTGCCAGAAGAGATACTAAATCTTTTAGATGATACATTTATGAGAAAGAATCTTTTAGTGCCCCTAGGCTTTAGACAGGATGAGGGTGGCAGCTTAAAGGTTGCCATGGCAGATCCAACTAATATTTATGCCATGGATGATGTAAATATTATTACAGGTAAGCAGGTTATTCCTTATCTTGCAGATGGCAATGCCATTAAGGCATTTCTTGATAGAGTTATTAGTTCTAAGGAAGCTCAAAATATTATTGATAAATATAAAAAAGAGCAGGAAAACGCCATTAGTAAGGAAGAAGAGGATAGGGAAAGAGACAGACAGGCAAATATTGAGTCTGCCCCTATTGTTGTGCTCATAAATAACCTAATTGAGGCAGCAGTTAGAAACAGAGCCTCAGATATTCATATTGAACCCTTTAAGGATAATATAAGGGTTAGATATAGAATTGATGGTAGTTTAAGGGAAGTATTAAGCTATGAGTCTAGTTTATATGGTGCCATTATTACTAGAATTAAGATTATTTCTGGTATGGATATTTCTGAAAAAAGAAAGCCTCAAGATGGCAGAATTACTATAAATGTAGATGATAAGGAATACGATATTAGAGTTTCAGGCCTTCCAACTATTTATGGAGAAAAGTTTGTAATGAGAATTGCAGCGAAGGAAGGCTTTAATAAAGAGGCTTCAGAACTTGGATTTTCTGAGCGTGACCTAAAGGTTTTTAATGACATTTTAAAAAATCCTCATGGAATCATCCTAGTAACAGGCCCTACAGGTTCAGGTAAGTCTACAACCCTTTATACAGCCCTTTCAAGTTTGAATAAAAAGGACGTAAATATTATTACTGTTGAGGACCCAGTAGAGGCAAATATTGATGGGGTAAATCAGGTGCAGGTAAATACAAAAGCAAATTTAACTTTTGCCAATGCCCTAAGATCAATCCTAAGACAGGATCCAGATATAATTATGATTGGTGAAATTAGAGATTCAGAAACTGCTCAGATTGCAGTTAGAGCCTCTATTACAGGACATTTAGTAGTATCAACTATTCATACAAATTCCACCGCTGCAACAGTGGCAAGACTTATTGATATGGGAGTTGAAAACTATATGATTGCAGATTCTGTGGTGGGAATTATTGCCCAAAGACTAGTAAGAAAGCTATGTAGCTGTAAACAAGAGCGACAAGCAACAGATTCTGAGAAAAAGATTCTAGGAAAGTCCTTAGAAGAGGATGTAAAAATCTATGAGCCCGTGGGTTGTAAACTTTGTAATGGCACAGGCTATTATGGCCGAACAGCTATTTATGAGATTATGAAGATTACACCTGCTATAAAGAAGCTTATTATTGAAAATGCAGGCGCAGACAGGATTTTAGAAGAGGCCAGAAAAGAAGGCATGCTAAGCTTAAAGGATTCTGCAAGTCTTTCGGTGCTTGAGGGGGTAAGCTCTATGGCAGAAATGATTAAGGCAACTTATGAGACAGAGGATTATTAAATTTTAGAGGTGGATTATGGTTACTGTTGAACAGTTACTTATGCTTGCTAAGGAGAAAAAGGCTTCTGATGTACATATAACAGTAGGTCTTCCTCCCAAGGTAAGAATTAATGGAGAGTTAGTAAATCTTGATTATCCAAGACTTTCCCCAGAGGATTGTCAAAAGTTAATTGAGGAAATAATGGATGATAGGCAGTGGGAGATTTTTAAAGAGGAAGGCGAGGCGGATTTCTCTTTCTCAATTCCAAGAGTAGGTCGTTTTAGAGTAAATGTATATAGGCAGAGAGGTTCTGTTGCTTGTTCAATGCGTATTGTGGGTACTGAAATTCCAAAGCCAGAAAAGCTTGGTCTACCTAGGTCTGTAATAGATTTATATGATAAAAAAAGAGGCCTTGTACTAGTTACTGGTCCTACAGGTTCAGGTAAATCAACAACTCTTGCATCTATTATTGATAAGATAAATGATGAGAGAAATGCCCATGTTATTACCCTAGAAGACCCGATTGAATATTTGCATAGTCATAGAAAGGCTATGATTAATCAGAGGGAAATTGGCATTGATACAGCAAATTACGCCAAGGCCCTACGTGCTGCCCTAAGAGAAGATCCAGATGTAATACTTGTTGGAGAAATGAGAGACCTAGAGACAATTTCAACAGCTATAACTGCCGCTGAAACAGGTCATTTAGTATTCTCAACTCTTCATACCATTGGAGCCGCAGCAACCATTGATAGAATTATAGATGTATTTCCACCACATCAACAACAGCAAATAAGAATTCAGCTAGCAGTGGTTTTAGAGGCTGTTATATCTCAACAATTAGTGCCAACTCTTGATAAGCTAGGACGAGTGGCAGCTTTTGAGGTAATGCATGCAAACATTGCCATTAAAAATCTAATTAGAGAAGGCAAGACCCATCAAATTGAGGGCATTATGCAAACCTATAAAAAGGATGGCATGATTACCATGGATGATGCCTTATTTGACCTTTATATTAGGGGAGAAATAAGTGCTGAATCGGCCCTTAGTTTTTCACAGGATATGGCCTATTTAGACAAGAAAATAAATAACTTATATTAGTATTTATAGTCGTTTAAATTGTTGAATGGGAGCAATACATTTGCTATAATGAGTATAGGTAAGGATAAGTTTGCGTGGAGCATGACAAGTGAATATGAGAGGTGAGTATGGATACATATTTATATCAAGCCATAACCTCAGAGGGTATAGAAAAGAAAGGTTCTATAAAAGCGGAGAATGAAAGAGAGGCACAATTAAGGATTAGAGAAACTGGATTAATTCCTATTTCCGTATCAAGACAGAATTTTCTCAATAAAGATATAGAGCTTTCATTCTTAAAGGGGAAAGTTAAACAAAGGAATATGGCGGTTTTTTGCCGACAGTTTTCTAGTATTATAAAAGCTGGAATATCTATTGTTAGCGCACTTGAGATGTTAGAGGAACAAACAGAGGACTCTAGTTTAAAAGAGGGAATTAAAAGAGCTAGAGCAGGGGTAGAAAAGGGCGAGTCACTTGCAGACGCCCTAAGAGAAGATAAGATTTTTCCAAGTATTCTAATTGAAATGATTAAGGCTGGTGAGAGTTCAGGCAGCCTAGAAAAGTCTCTTGATAGAATGGCGATTCAATTTGAAAAAGAGGCAAAACTAAAGGGAATTATAAAAAAGGCAATGATGTATCCTATTGTTTTATTAATCGTAATGATAGGCATTTTAGTGGTTATGCTAACATTTGTAATTCCTAACTTTGTGACCATGTTTGAAGACTTAAATACAAGCCTTCCAACTTCCACAAAGTTAATCATAGGACTTAGTGATTTATTTAGAAACTATTGGTTACTATTAATTGTATTGGTAGCCTTTCTCATATTTTTATACAAAATCTATAAAGCTAGTGATGGTGGCAGACACAAAATAGACGGGCTTAAATTAAAGCTTCCAATCTTTGGAAAGTTAGCTGTTAAAACCGCATGTGCTTCCATTTCAAGAACACTTGCAACCCTTATACAATCAGGCATGCCACTGATTTCGGCCCTAGATATAACGGCCCAGACCATGCCAAACATTCACTATAAGGATGCATTAATAAAAATGAAGGGCGGAGTAGCACTAGGTATTCCCCTTTCATCACAAATGAAAACAATGGATATTTTTCCAGCTATGCTAACACATATGGTGGGCATAGGAGAGCAGACGGGTAACATGGAGGAAATGCTTTCTAATAGTGCAAATTACTACGAGGAAGAGGTTGAAATTACAACCACAAGTCTTACAGCATTATTAGAACCAGTTATTATAATTATCATGGCGCTTTTAGTAATACTACTAATTGCAGCAATTTATCAGCCAATGATTCAATTATATAATAGCATTTAGAAAGTGATGATAGCATCGCAACAAAGAACAAGTGTGTTATAAACTTAGGAGTTAAGTTTATATAAAAACTAAAAAAGGAGAACGAAAATGGTTAGATCACAGAAAAAGTTAGGAAACAAGGGTTTTTCATTGGTTGAATTAATAGTAGTTATTGCTATTATGGTTGTTTTAGTTGGCGTTCTAGCACCTACACTTTTAAGAAGTGTAGAAAGATCTAGAGAATCAACAGATTTACAGACACTTGATTCAATCAGAGAAGCAGTTATGGTGGCAACGTCAGATGAAGCAATTGAAAATGAAGTTGCAGACGGTGCCATTATTGACCTAGGCTCAGGGGATAGCGCAGATTTAGAGGGAACAAGTTTATCTAATTATTCTTCACTTCAGCAGGAACTTCAGGCATCACTTACATCAAGCATTACAATGAAGTCATCAAAGGCAAAGTCAGGCAATATCTATATTGTTATTGCAGATAATGGCTCAGTATGTGTAATGGTTGCAACAACAGCACCTACATCAACAACACAGTTACCAGCAGATACTGATGCAGTAGCTTGTGCTAGAGTTACAGACGCATACTTTATTGTAAAGTAGAGTAAAGGACTTAATTAAAATGCAACAAGAAATTTACCTGTATATTATAATTTTTATTTACGGCTTAGTAATTGGCAGTTTTATAAATGTATTAATTTATCGACTACCAAAGAAAGAAGATATTATAATTAAAGCTTCAAGTTGCACTAATTGTGGCCATAGATTACAGTGGTACGACCTCGTACCACTGTTAAGCTACATATGTTTACGAGGCCGTTGTAGATATTGTGGCAAGAAAATAAGCCTACAGTATCCAATTATCGAATTAGTTAATGCTTTATTATACCTAGTTATATTTTTAAGATTTGGATTTGGAATTTATGGAGTTTTAGTTAGTTTATTTAGCTCCATTTTACTTGCAATAGCAGTTATAGATTTTAAAAGCTATATTATTTATGATGGCTTAAATATAGCCTTATTAGTTATAGCCATTATTAACGCAATTATAAGCATAAATTTAGCTGATAAATTTTTAGGCTTTATAGGAGTTAGTGGCGTTATGTATTTACTAGTTGTAATTTTTAGACATTTTAAAAACATAGACGTCTTTGGAGGAGGAGATATAAAGCTTATGGCAGCCGCAGGACTTTTCTTAGGACTAAAAGAAACAGTTCTGGCTTTTTTTATTGCATGTATTTTAGGAAGTGTAATACATACTATTAGAATGAAACTGACAAATGAAGGACATATATTGGCTTTTGGACCTTATTTATGTTTAGGAATATATTTTTCTATTCTATTTGGAAAGGAAATAGTAGCCGCCTATTTAGGCCTATTTATATAAGGAGGGCATATGGCATTTGTGAAAGTTAAAGGAAAACTAATTAGTGCAGTCCTAAATAATGAATTCATAAAGATGATGGAGGTATCAGTAGTAGGTAAGCAAATCCATGTTTACAGAGCTGTGACCATTGAAACACCTAAGGACTGCGTAAATGATGGCATATTAACTGATCTTGATAAAATAGCTAAGGCTATGCAAAATGCCATGCTTGAAAAGGGCTTTGAATCTAGCAATATCTGCTTTTCTGTAAGCTCTACAAAGATTGCTACAAAAGAAATTGTTATACCCAATTTGCCAAACACTAAGATTGCCAAACTTGTAGAGGCAAATGCATCTGAATATTTTCCAGTTAATATTAGTGATTACATAGTTGAATATTATATAGTAGATAGATTTAATGAGGATGGGGCTAGTAAGTTAAAACTTATGCTTGCAGCCCTTAATTTGGATATGGCAAAAAGCTATTATGAGCTTGCTAAAAAGCTTGGCCTTAATTTATCTTTCATAGATTATACAGGTAACTCTGCCTATCAGTTAGTTAAACACCAGATTAATAGCGATTGTAATTTAGTTGTGGAGATTGAAAATGATGGCACCGTAGTTAACATTTTCAAAAATAATGTCCTAAAATTACAAAGAATAGTTCCTTATGGAAAGTCCCTTTTAGTGGACGCAGTTATGGAAGAATTTGACCTAACCTATGAGGCAGCCCTGCTTAAACTGCAAAATGAAGAACTGCTTCAAAGTGAATTTGATGGGGATGCAATTACAGAATCCCTACGTTATTTAATTGGAAATATTAATAGAATCATGGATTATTACACCTCAAGAAATAAGGGTGATGAAATTGCAAAGGCCTATGTTTTAGGTAATGCTATTACTATTAAGGGCTTTAACGAGCTTTTATCTAATGAGATTAAAAAGGAAGTTACAAATCTTGTGGATTTAAATAATGTAATCTGTGATAAGAAGACAGCTTTTGAAAAAAGAAGACTTAATTCTTATTTGAATAACCTAGGTGCTTTAATTGAACCAGTAAATTTTATTCCAAAAGATATTGAAAAAGAAGTAGTACTAAGGGGTGAATTAAAGCCTTTTAAGTTAATCTTAGGACTATCAATTATTGTGACGGCGGTTTTGATTATATATCCTCTAACAAAGAATTTCTATCTTGTACAAAAGGAGAAAAATCTTAATAAGTCCATAAGTCAAAAGAGTGAAATAAGTGAAATTGTAAATGAATATTATGATGCTAAGGATGCCTATCTTGATGCTAAGGCCTTTAAGAATTTGACAGTTAGTAGCGATGATGAATTAGAAAAGCTAGTTAGCATTTTAGAAAAAAATTTACCAGCAGATGTTGTTATAAAAAATATGACTGTATCTAATGGCTATGTAACTATATCAGCAACAGCAAGTTCAAAGCTATCTATTGCTGCAATGATTACACAACTAACTAATACTTCTGGTATTAGTAATGTGGAATTGCCAAGCATACAGGAAAGTAAAAATAGCTTAGAGACAATAGTACTTTCCTTTAGTGTAAGCTTTAACTTTAGCGACCTTAGTGATGAGTCTTAGATAGAGGGGTGGTATTTATGAACGATTTTTTAAAGAGCCTTTTTAAGAAGTTAAATATTAGCACCGAAGTTTCAACTAGAGATAAAAAATTATTGTTATTGCTTTGTTCTTTTCTACTAATTATTGCCGCCTATTATCTTGTATTTACTAGGGTGGATGCAAAAAATGAAAAGCATGAGGTAGAAATTGTAAAGCTTGAAAAGCAAGTAAAGGACCTAGAAGAGAAGACAAAAAATAAGGATAAGTATTTAGAAGACACCAAGGATTACACAAGCAAAACAGAAGAAATACTATCAAATTATTCCTCAGGCAGCAGTAAAGCTTATATCATAAATTTTCTAAACACAGTAGAGTCAAGCACCGGAGTATGGATTAAATCTGCCGCCTTTGAAACAGCTAATCCAATTTATACCTTTGGTATATTAAATAGCTCAAATCCCGCAAGTACAACTAGTTATGAAACAGATATGGTGGGCTATAGTAACAGCCTATCTATTGCCTATGAGGCAGATTATAATGAATGGAAAAATTTTATTAGCTATGTAAATAGCTATTTTAGTAAGAATACAATAGATAATATATCTTCTTCCTATGATGCTTCCTCTAATATCGTGTCAGGTACCATGACCATTAGTATGTATTATATTACAAGCACTGATAGGGAGTTTAAGGAATCCACTTATGATTTTATAAGAGGAAAAGACAATTTATTTATGGAAAATGTAGACACAACACAGTCAGTTACAGTTAGTGATTAGTAAGGTGGTCCTATGGATAAAAGAAAAGGAAATGAAGGATTTTCTTTAGTAGAGGTTTTAATAAGTATAGCTATATTAGCTATTGTAACTCTGCCAATTTTATCTATTTTTACAAATGCTGCAAAGACTAATTCAAAAGCTCGTCGCACTGAAAATGCCAACACTGCAGCAAATAATATTATTGAAGAGATAAAAAATGTATCAGTTTCTAATCTAGAAATTGAAGATCTAAATTATAGCTACCAAAAGGAGAGCAATCAAAGCTTTGAAGATGAGCAGGGAGTGCTCAAATTTTTGGTGTCTAATAATGATAAAGATAGCTATACAGGAATTGATGGGGAAGACTTTATAATAGAGGCAACGCTTGATCCTAGTTATTATAATGACAACTTTACAAATGGAGCGTCTAATAGCAAGAATAATGTCAATAGCTATGGCCTTTCTAGCTATGCAAGTCTAGATAAGGAAAAGAATATTATTTACACAGACGATGCCATAAATGAAGAGGCCGCCACCTACTTTTTAGAATCCACAGGAGACCTTTATGACAGATCTTGTATAAAAAAGACATCCGTTATTGATGTTAGTATAACTAAAGATAGAACAAGTTCTGATTTTGTCTCTTATATTCAAAAACTAGATGTGACAATTTCCTATTCCTACATAGACGAGGCTAGACCTGACCTTAATATTGCTGACTATATTAGAGAGTTTAATTATGCAACGAAACTAATTACAGCCTCTAATTTAGATACAAAATTAGAGCCAGATTTATCAGAAGATGATTATGACTACATAATTTCTTCTTCTAATGATTACGAGAATAATGCCAACAAGATATACATTTTCTATAGCATCTTTGATGATTATTATGCAGATGAAAATGTATCTATAGTTGATGGACAAAAAAAGCAGTATGCAAAGGATGAAATCACCATAAATTATTCCTATGATACTAGCTTTAATAAAAAGGTAGCCTTTTTAAATTTAGACCTACTTTTTATAGAGCAGGAAAAGCAAGGGGATGAAGGCTATGTAGTGCTTAGTAATGACAAAGTAACTTGTAATTATTATAGTGATGCCAATAAAAGCTTGAGGGAAAATTCAAGTCAAAAGGAAGTATCAAAAGACTTAGTGGTGTCCATTTTTTCCAATGTTGAAAACTGGGCATTATCCATTGAAAATGGCATAAAAAGTCCTGGCAAAAATTACATCTATAGGCTTATTGTAAAGGTCTATTATAGAAGTAGAGAAGAAGAGAATTTACTTACAACTATTGTTAGCACAAAGATAGAATAGAGGAAATCCTATGAAGATTTTTAATAGAAAAAAATCAAAAATAAATTTAAAAATGAATAAAGCAGGTTCGACTCTTATTATTGTGCTAATTATGTGCTCTTTTATTCTTATTTTAGCAAGCTCAGTAACCTCTGTAGTTATGCTAAATCTTCGCATGAAAAAGACTAAGCTTAATTCTAAATCTAGTTTCTACAGCTCAGAAGAGGCTGTAGATGAGATTTATTTAAGCCTTTCAAAGACTGCCATGGAAAGCTTTAATATGGCCTATATTGATGAATTAAGGCGCTATTCAGATAATCTAAATCAAGCAAGAACCGATGCAAGCTTTACTAATGCAAGTGCTAATTCCCTTTTTAGAAAAAACTATACAATAAGACTCCTAGAAAAGCTTGGCATAATCACTGAAGCTAACAGGGATAGTTATCTATCTGACATATACCTTTCAGGTAATAGCTTTGATACCCTTTTTGGAGAATTTGATGTAGATAAAAAGGAAAATTTAATTGAGACACTAAAGTCTTATCTTGAGACTAATACAGAAGGAAAGCTTGATGTTAAGGACATTTTAAGCCTTAGTCTTACTAAGGAAAATGAAACGCTAACAGATTTTTCAGGCCTTAATGTAAGTCTTGATAATTACACTTTGAAAATAAAAGACATAACTATTAGCTATATGACAAGTGCTGGTTATTATTCAGATATAACTATTGATTTTGATATTAGCTTTCCATCAGAGCTTCTTGACCTTGTGGATACTAATTTAATTGCCACAACTAATTTTTCAAAATACGCTCTTATTGGAAACACAGGCATTATAAACACTGGTAGCACTAATCTCTATGCAAGTGCTTATGGTGGCGGCGAAACTGGAATTACAGTAGATAATAATGCTAGCCTAAATTTTAGAGGCGGGGAGAATTCTAATTTAATTTCCGGGTCTGACATAAATATTAAGGGAGGCAGTTTTAACCTGCTTTCTGGAAGGCTCTGGGGGGAAAACATTTTCACAAAAAATAACCCTTCAAGCCTTACAATTGCAAGCAATGCCAGCGCCTATCTAAAGGATGATTTGCAGCTAGAAGCAGATAAATCTACTGCCACAATTAATGGAAACCTCTATGGCTATGGCTATGTGACGGCTAACGGGGCTAGTCACCTTTACTCAAGCTCCATGATAATTAACAGTAATGAGAGCAATATTTATATTAATGCCAATGCAAATGTATTGCTATCCGGCAATGCCTATATTGGCTATAACGGCTTAGAAAGCCCCTATGCTACTGGCTTTTCCTATGCAGGCTATGGCAATCAGGAAAGCTATCTAGTGCCTTCTAGATACATTTCCGCTAAAGTAAATCCGGTGCCACTAATTACTGCCACAGACTACAACACTGCAGGAAACACAGGTGTCATAAACTATAAGGGTAAGGAAACTACAATTACTATTGATGAGTCATTCTTTGCCTACGCCTTTCTTAATAGTGATAAGCCCTACGAACTTAAGTTAATTTCAAACGGAGATTCTACTGGCAGCGCCTATTATTATCTTAATTTTAAAAATGCAGCACTAAAGGCAGTTTATGCAAAACTAATTGAGTCTGATGAGGCCTTTGATACCTTTAAGGAAAATAGTAGTTATTATCAGGGCTTAAGCAATAGCAAAAAGGAAGAGTATGAGGAGATTAGAGATGCCCTACATGATAGCCTAAGTGTTAATGCTTCCTCTACAGCTAGCAATATTTATCTTAGCGATTATGCTAATATGACTGCCCTTTCAGATAGCATTTATGATAGTTATCTAAGGGCGGTTAATACAGGCTCTACAACTATAGATTTTAACTATGATGCTTACCTTGCTAAATATAATAATTACTCCATAAGATATAACATTTTACATAAGATCTTGCTTCCAATAGAAGATGTGGATACTAGACTGCTTACAAGTGCAGATATTGGCAGCGAAGAGGTTATGGATGTTGCGGCCTATAGCGACAACGTTTTCAATAATTTTATATCTAGTGAGGGCTTTAGAAAATATATTCAAAACCGAGCAGTAGCGGCGCACAACTACGGTGTTATATCAGAGGATGACTATATGCTTGTTGCCATTGATAATGAGGGCGCTAGTAAAAATGCTGTAATTGTGGATTCTAGTCTAGCTAATTCAAGCTACAGCCAGGGTAAATTAAAAATGTCAAAGGGCATAATAATTGCCTCAGGAGATGTAACTGTAAGATCTGATTTTACTGGGCTTATTATGGCTAAGGGCACAATTAGACTTGAGGGAAATGTAAATATTTACCCTCTAACTGAAAGCCAGATTATGAATATGATTGAAGCAGATGATGGTGTTACAAATGGGGCTGGAAGCGGTCTTTATCCTTTTAAGTCGATTTTCCTTTATGGCTATGAAGCAGAGGATGAGGACAGCCTAAATAGTACAGACCTTGAATATACGGATTTAGTTGAGATAAAGAATTGGAGAAATTAATGAAAAAAATGGACATGAAAGGCTTTAGTTTAATTGAATTACTAATAACGCTTGCCATAATGCTTGTGGTAATATCAGGCAGCGCTATCCTTATGTCCACTTTAGTCAATGCCAATGAGCAAAGGGCAGTAAATTCCCTAAAATCAGAGGTGGAGATGCTTAGAAGCAACACCCTTTCAATTGATAATTCCTACTATATAGAAATTACTAATAAAGAGGGAATAATCTATATAAATAGCTATAAAAATGGTGATTTAATGGATTCTACTAAGCTTGGCTCTAGGATATCTCTTTCTATAAGCTTTACAGAAGGGGATACAAGCACAGGCCTTGCCCTATCAAAGGGCACTAGTCTCTTTATTGAATTTGACAAATCAAAAGGTTCTGTTAAAAGCCTAAATTATGGAGGAAGTGCAGTTAGTTCAACTGAGGATGTCAATGGAACTAGCGTTTATTACATAACTTTTACAGGGGGAACTAATCTAATAGAGAATAGCTTTATAAACTTTAATATAAAGGGCAGAAAAACAAAGTCTTTGCTACTTTATTTAAAGACAGGAATCTTTAAGGAATAGGGGGAACTATGAAGGAAAACGAAAAGTCAAAAATTACACAAAATAATAAAGGCTTTAGTTTTGTAGAACTTATCATTGCCCTTGCAATTTCAAGTGTTGTTCTTTTTGCCCTAGGTGTTTTTGTAAGCCAAAGCGTAAGGTCTTATAGAAGGTCAACAGTTAATGCAAAGCTTGAGACTAACCTAGATAATGCCATGGCCTTTGGGGAGAGTTGCGTACTAAACGCTAGCTCTATAAGGCTTTTTAAAGTTGGAGATTTAGTTTATCTACTAAGCTATGATAGTGACAACAATCAAGTAGGCCTTAAGTATGAAAATGAGACTCTGTATTACATTTTCAATCAAGAGGAAAGTTTTATAGCAGGAAACATTACTGACTTTAGTGTAAAGCTAAATAAGGACATGATAAGCCTAACAAGAAAAGATTCTAATAGCTTTAATCTAGATTATGTCTCAGATTATCCAATGCTTGATATAACTATTAGCTCAAAGCTATCGGGCCAGGAAAGGACCATAAATAAGAGCTTTAGCACTAGAAATAGCTGTAAGGATAAGTTTTATTTAGGGAAGGGAAATAGTGAGTCTAGTATAGATTTTGTAAAGCTTAGTACTAGTGAAAATCAAGTAATTCCTACTAGCTTAGTTGATAGTTTTATAAATCGGTAAATAGGAGTGCCTATGAATAAGGAATTTAAAAAGGATTTGTATAAAATAGCCCTTTTATTAGTTGTTATTTTTTGCATTTCGCTTCTAGCAATCTTAAAGGGAAATAAATCAAGTACGGTGGCAGCAGATACTGTTAGCTACCCTATTAGAGTGCTTGAAATTGAGCCAAGTGGCGCAAGCAAATATAACAATTATTCATCGGCTAAGCAGATTCTTAAATGGTTTGGTTTTAAGGTAAAAAATATAAAGTCTAGTAATTACAAAAATTATGTAACCATAGATAGCATTGCCTCAAACGGTTTTATTGGCATGAACTCTGATATTGTAAATGACTATGATTTAGTAATTATAGGAGATTATAATCCTAAAGGTTATCTTGCAAGCGGCGCCCTTCAGGGTAATGGAAACTACTCGCCAGCAGGTAAATTTTTAAAGATGAATTTATCCATAGAATCCACAGGAGAGACGGTTTATGCTGCCTTTAGTGGCAATGACTTTACCCTTAAAAGCCTTAATAAATTGATGAATTTTATAGACAATGGTAAGCCTCTAGTTTTAGCTAATTCCATTTATAATGCCATTAATGAAAAGACCTCAACTAATAGTTGTAATTACAGCGTAAATGTCTATAAATTAGCCCCTTATTATTTAGAAAAAAATGGACATAATACCTCTAATATATTTGATGAAACTAAAGATATTTCTCTTAACTATATTAGTCATCCAGAAATAAGTCTAGATGATGATTTTAAGGCAGATTATGACAGTAATAAGATAATTAATTCAAAAAAAGTTTTAGCTTCTTCCCTTTCTAGTTTTGAAATTTATGGACAAATTGGAACTACTAGTGAGAGCTATGACCTTGATATTTATATTGATAAAAACGGCGATGGTATATTTTCAGAAATAGCAGGTGAGGAGTATGAGCTTTACTATTCTTCAACTCGTTCAACAGATAGTAAAATCACCACGGATAATAAGGGTAACTTTAGAGTAAGTCTTGCCCTTCCAACAGAGCTTAGAGGCTATGTGGGAATTAAGCTGGTGGCTACAAATAAGACCGGAGGCTCTTGTCAGGATACAGGCTGTATTATTGTTTCAGAAGAGGATGTAAGCGAAGTTAAGGTATTACAAATTGTTCCTCTTGATGATGTAACCACAGGAAATTTCTTACTTGAAGATGAAGCTTTTATGGAAAGATTTGATGCCATTTCAGATTTGGTTGGAATTGATTTATCCATTGATAGTGTCTCAGTTAATGACTTTGTTAGCTGGTATGATGGGGTTGATTACGAAATGAATGGGCTGGATATCTATGATGAGTCCAAGAATAAATTGTATAAATACGACATGCTAGTCATAGGCTTTTATGATAACTTTAACCGTGAGGATATTGAAAGTGAAAGTGCTCTAAATAATATTGAGGACTTTATAAATTCCGGCCGTGCAGTGTTATTTAGCCACGATAATTTTATTTACTCCGCCTATTCAGATGTTAATTATGAAAATGTAAGAGTTCTAGATATGTCGTCTGCTAAGAAATCTAATATTGATACCTCCTTTTATTTAACCTCAAGGTTTAGAAATATGGCAGGTATGGATAGATACGGGGTTTCTGATAAGTCGGTTACAAGTGTAGCAGGGGCTAATAAAGCCACGGTTTTTGATGATAATTATCAGGGCTATACTAATTTAAATCTTATGAGAAGAGGCACAGATAATGGGAATCCTTTTAAGATATATACTAATATTTCCGATGAGATAAATAAAAGTGTTCTAACCACTACTAATGTAAGGCAGCTAAATAAGGGTCAGGTTACAGAATACCCTTATGGAATTGATGAGAGTATTACAGTTTCAAAGACCCACTCCCAGTGGTTTGTGGTGGATTTAGAGGCAACAAATTCAAAGCTAATTGATTCTTCAAAGGATGTAGTGGTTTGGTATGCTCTCTACTCTTCAGATACGGGCTCTTATTACCACCTATCAGGAGTTGACGCCCTTAATAACTACTACATTTACTCCAAAGGAAATATTACTTATTCCGGCTGTGGTCACTCAGAGGTTACAAAGGATGCAGAACTTAAGCTTTTTGTTAATACTGTAGTTAAGGCCATAAAGTCTGGTAATTCTACACCTAAGATTTCAAGCACTACAGGAATTAAGACGGGCTCTAATTCCTACGAGCAGGCAATTAGATCAAATGATCTTTCTTACTTATCAGACCTTACTACAACCACTAACTATTTAAGATTTACAGTAACAGATATTGATATGGGTATTTCAAATGGTGCCTATTCTTATGGAAGAGCCTTCTGGGATGTGGACGGAGATGGAAGCTTTACAGAAGGAGTGGATGTGATATTAGAAGAATACGAGGGAGACAATTGCCTCAGAAATAAAGTGGAAAATGTACTGGATTTACGAGATTATCTAAATCTAACAAATAATGAAGGAATAACCCTTTATGATAGTTTAACTAGGGGAGATTTAGTAATTACAATCTATGCAGAGGATGTTAATAAAACTAGGGGAACTACTAGCTTTAGTCTTGCAAGAAGGGATTTATTTGACTTAGATTAGAATTTATGATAGTCTAGGAAAGTCTTTTAGCTAGAATCTAGCAAAATTCCAATTAACAAATAAGAAAACAAAACTAAAGCAAAAAGTAATTAACAAAAGAATCAAAAGAAAGGACATTAGATGTATAGTTGTATTAAATCGGCCTCTGTTTACGGACTTGAAGCTATTTTAGTGGAAGTGGAAACAGATGTCTCAGATGGTCTACCAGATTTTAACATGAGTGGTTTACTAAGTAGTGAAGTAAAGGAAGCTAAGGAAAGAATCAAGGTAGCAATTAAAAATTCAAATTTTAAACTTCTACCCCAAAGAGTAGTAGTAAACATATCTCCTGCAGATATTAGAAAGGATGGAACGGGCTTTGACCTGCCTATTGCCCTTGGCTTACTTGCGGCAAATAATCTAATAACTAATGAATCTTTAGGAGAGTATTTCTGCATTGGAGAGCTTGGCCTTGATGGTAGTATAAAAGGGGTTAAGGGAATTTTGCCCTGCGTATTAATGGCTCAAAAAGCTGGTATTAAAAATGTAATTATTCCAAAAGCTAACAAAGAAGAGGCTTTAATTGTAGAAGATATAAATGTAATTACCGTATCTAATCTAAAGGAATGTGTAAATATAATTAATGGTAAATTAGAGCCTTCAAGTCTTAATCTTGATAGTCTAGACACATTTTCGAAATCCCCAATTATAGAAGAAAAGGATATAAAGACCCCGGACTTTAGTGATGTCAGGGGGCAAAATAGCGCTAAAAGAGCCACAATGATTGCAGTAGCCGGGATGCACAACATCATGTATATGGGGCCTCCAGGCAGTGGAAAAACCATGCTTGCAAGTAGAATTCCCTATATTATGCCGGATATGACAAAAGAGGAAAGGCTTGAGGTCACTAAGATTGAAAGTGTAGCAGGAATACTAAAGGAGGGCAGTGGTCTTGTAAAAAAACGACCTTTTAGAAATCCTTATCATAACATCACCATGAATGCCTTAATGGGAGGTGGCGCTTTTGCTAAACCTGGGGAAATCACCTTAGCAAGTAAGGGGGTTTTATTTCTTGATGAAATCACAGAGTTTAATTCAAATATTATTGAAAGTCTTAGAAGTCCTATTGAGGATAGAAAGGTTAAGGTTACAAGACTTAATTATTCTTATGACTACCCTGCAGATTTTATGCTAGTGGCGGCCATGAATCCTTGTAAATGCGGCTATTACCCTGATAGAACTCGATGTAAATGTAGAGAAGTAGACATAAGAAGATATATTGGAAAGATTAGTAATCCAATTTGGGACCGCTTTGACATTTGCATAAAAACTAATGAAATTAAGTTTAAAGATATAGCCTATGAGACAGAGATGGATGAAAATGTGCTCTCAAATAAAAAGATGAAAGAAATGATTTTAAGGGCTAGAAAGGCACAGCTAGAAAGATTTAAAGACACTAATATCAATTTTAACTCCCAGATGAATTCAGAAATGGTAAAGAAATACTGCCAGTTAAAGGATAGGGAAAAGGAGCTTATGGAGCGTTTTTATGAAAAGAAACATTTAACAGCTAGAGCTTATACAAGGATCCTTAAGACGGCTAGAACTATTGCGGATTTAGAAGGGGAGAAGGACATTAACTGGAGTCATATTTCAGAGAGCTTTTCCTATAGAAGGGTTAATGAATAAAAACAAAAGAAGAATAAGGAGAATTTTATGGAAAATTTAAGCGAGATTACAAAGGGATTTTACTGGTATTGGATTAATAGCATCCCAAGGGTGGGCCTTGTAAAAATCCACAAATTACTAGAATATTTTGGGAATCCTAAGAGGGTATTTTTTGCAAAGAAGTCGGACTATTTAAATATAGAAAAGATTAGTGAAAATGATGCTAAGGCCATTGAAGAATCAAAGGAGGTTGGCTACATTTTAAAGGACTATATTAAGCTTAGAAAGTCAGATATGAAATTTAGCTATCCAGGAAAGGAAGACTATCCAAAGCAGTTACTTGATATAGATAATTATCCTGTGAATCTATATTATTATGGAAGACTTCCGGATTTTAATAAGCCAATTGTTTCTATTGTAGGGGCTAGGGGCTGTACTGATTATGGAAGAAGAATTGCCTATGAGTTTGCAAAAAACTTTGCAGCTAATGGTATTCAAGTAATTAGTGGCATGGCCCTAGGAATTGATTATTATGGACAAAAGGGGGCTATTAGTGCTGGCGGTTATTCTTTAGGAGTTCTTGGAACTGGGGCAGATGTATGTTATCCAAGAAATAATTTAGAGCTATATCTTCATTTAAAAGCGCACGGAGGAATATTGTCAGAATATAAGCCAAATACTCCTGCAATTCCCGGACATTTTCCAGAGAGAAATCGTATTATTAGCGCACTTAGTGATGCAGTAATTGTAGTTGAGGCAAGGAATAAAAGTGGTAGTAAAATTACGGTGGATTGGGCTCTAGAACAGGGAAAGGACGTCTATGTAGTACCAGGGAGAATCTCTGATCCTTTATCAGTTGGATGTTTAGAATTATTGAAGGAAGGTGCTAATCCTATACTTAGACCAGAAGATATTTATCAATGCGATTTAATTTCTACTAAAAGCAATAAAAATCAAGCTTTATCTAGTGAAATTTCCCCACAAAATGAACAATTTAGACACAATTTAAATAAATTGCCTATTGCCAGTCCAAAAAATATGGTGTATAGTGAACTCGATTTGTATCCTTGTGCGTTAGATGATTTAGTAACTAAAACAAGGTTACCTTTAAGTATCGTGGTGGAAAATTTATTAGAATTAGAGCTAGAGGGTTTAGTGGAGGAGACAACGAAGAATTGCTATGTAAGGGTACAAATCTAACATAGTAACGGAGGAATATGAAGTGGCTAAGTATTTAGTAATAGTAGAGTCGCCAGCTAAGGTAAAAACAATTGGAAAGTTCTTGGGTTCAAATTACAAGGTAATGGCCTCTCAAGGACATGTACGTGACCTTCCAAAGTCACAGATGGGTATTGATCCAGAAAACGATTATGAACCTAAATATATAACAATTAGAGGTAAGGGTGAATTACTTGCTGCCCTAAGAAAGGAAGCAAAGAAGGCAACTAAAGTATATCTTGCAACCGATCCCGATCGTGAAGGAGAGGCTATTTCTTGGCATTTAGCAGCAGCTCTTAAATTAGAAGATAAGGATATCTATAGAATTACCTTTAATGAAATTACAAAGGGTGCAGTTAAGGAATCTTTAAAGAATGCAAGAAAGATTGATATGAATCTTGTTGATGCACAGCAAGCAAGACGTGCCCTTGATAGAATTGTGGGTTATGGAATCAGTCCTCTTTTATGGGCAAAGATTAAGAGAGGTTTATCAGCTGGTAGAGTTCAGTCTGTTGCACTTAGAATCATTTGCGATAGAGAGAAGTTAATAGATGAATTTATTCCAGAAGAGTATTGGACAATTGAGGCTAATTTAAATATTGAAGGTGAGAAGAAGCCTATTGTTGCCCAGTTTACAGGAACATCTAAGGGTAAGCTTGAAATCAAATCAAAGAATGAAGCAGATGAGATTTTAGCTAAACTTAAAAAAGAGAAATTTAGTGTTGATCAGATAAAGAAGGGTGAGAGAAATAAAAAAGCTCCACTTCCATTTACAACAAGTACAATGCAGCAGGAAGCAGCTAAGGCCCTTAACTTTGCAACTCAAAAGACCATGCGAATTGCACAGCAATTATATGAAGGTATTGAAATTGAGGGAAGAGGTAGCGTAGGTTTAATTACTTATTTACGTACTGATTCTACAAGAGTTGCAGATGAGGCAGTAGCTACAACAGCAAGCTTTATTAATGATAATTATGGTAAAGACTATGTAGCTGGTAATCATACTGAGGCAAAGAAGGATGAGAAGAGAATTCAGGATGCCCATGAGGCAATTCGTCCTACAGATTTAACTCTTTCACCAGTTGTTGTAAAGGATTCTCTATCTAGAGATCAGTTTAGATTATATCAATTAATATGGAAGAGATTTATTGCAAGTCAGATGACTCCTGCAGTTTATGAAACAACTTCTGTTAAGATTAAGGCAGGAGATTATAGATTCTCAGTATCTGCATCTAAGGTTAAGTTTGAAGGTTTCATGGCAGTTTATAAGGAAGCTGATGATGAAGAGAAGTCTAATACTTTAGCTAAGAGCTTAGATGAGAATTCAAAGCTTAGTTTAGAAAATGTTGAGGGAATTCAACATTTTACACAGCCACCTGCACACTACACAGAAGCTAGCTTAGTAAAGAGTCTTGAAGAGCTTGGTATTGGTAGACCATCTACTTATGCACCAACTATTTCAACAATTATTGCTAGACATTATGTGGCAAAGGAACAGAAAAACCTTTATGTAACAGAGCTTGGTATTGCAGTTAATAACGCAATGACAACAGCCTTCCCAGTTATTGTAGATACACAATTTACAGCTAACATGGAATCATTACTTGATGGAGTTGAAGAGGGAGATGTGGATTGGAAGGATATTATTAGAAACTTCTATCCAGATTTAAAGGAAGCAATTGATACAGCCTCTAAGGAATTGGAAAATGTAACAATTGAAGACGAGGTTACAGATGTTATCTGTGAAAACTGCGGTAGAAACATGGTTGTTAAATATGGCCCACACGGTAAGTTCCTTGCTTGCCCTGGTTTCCCGGAGTGTAGAAATACAAAGCCTTATCTAGAAAAGATTGGTGTTCCTTGTCCTAAGTGTGGTAAGGATGTTGTTCTTAAAAAGACTAAGAAGGGTAGAATCTTCTTTGGTTGTGAAGGCTATCCAGAATGTGACTTTGTTTCATGGCAGAAGCCATCAGTTAAGCCATGTCCTCAATGTGGCGGCTATATGGTTGAAAAGGGTTCAAAGCTTGCTTGTGCTAACCCAGAATGTGGCCATGTAGAAGTGCTTAAAAAGAACGAAAACTAGTATTACAGGGGTGAATTTATGAGTATACAATTATTGGACAAAACTCGTAAAATTAATAAGTTGTTACACAATAATCACACCTTAAGAGTAAATTTTACAGATATTTGTCTTTGCCTTTCAGAGATTTTATTATCTAATATTATTGTTACTAGTAAAAAGGGCAAAGTCCTTGGAATGGCTAATTTAGAGGAAGGTCCCTTTATAAAGGATTTAGTAATATCTAAGGGAGGTTTTATTGACCCAGAGCTTAATGAGAGATTTTTAAGTGTCCTTAGTACTAATGAAAATGTTAATCTTGCCATCTTAGGTTTTGATAGTAAGGATGTAAAGAATATTACAGCCCTTATTACACCTATTGAAATTGCTGGCGAGAGACTTGGTACACTTTTTATGTACCGAAAGAATAATAATTATGATATTGACGATATTATTCTTAGTGAATATGGAACTACAGTAGTAGGCCTTGGTCTTATGCAGTCTGTTAATGAAGAGTCTGCAATAGATGCAAGAAAGCGCCAGATTGTAAAGTCTGCAATCTCAACCCTTTCTTCTTCAGAGCTACAGGCTATGAAGTATGTTTTAAATGAACTTGATGGAACTGAAGGAATATTAGTTGCCTCAAGAATAGCTGATAAGGTAGGCATTACTCGTTCTGTTATTGTAAATGCCCTAAGAAAATTTGAGTCGGCTAATGTAATAGAAACTAGATCTTCAGGTATGAAGGGAACTTATATTAAGGTATTAAATGACTTAATATTTGACGAGGTTGAGGCTAAGGATGGCAGTCTTTCTCTTTAGCTTATTAGGCTAAAAATCAATGAAAGACGAAAAATCCTACTAAAATTACTAAATATATAAATAATCTTGCTTTTTTACTATAAAGATAGTACAATATTACTATCCAAGGAGGATAAAGCGACGAATGGATGGATCCACATTAGTGGGTCCATTTTTTGTTTTATCTTGAAATACGTGATTTAAAGATCTTGCAAGACTTTGGTAAGACAAAATTTACTTGTAATTTTATTAATTTATTTTATAATTAAATTAGTATTATTCGTGAATTAAATATACTCATAGTAAATAAAAAGCTTTTTCTTTTGAAAGGAGAATCTATGGCGACAGGAGCATTTGGTTATGTAAACCTATTAACAACTGCTGCTAATGCAAGTTGGGCGAGGGAAGAAGTACTAAGTAATAATATTGCTAATGTTGATACTCCAAACTATAAAAGGCAAGACATAGAATTTACTACATTTTTAGAAAATGCCCTTCAAAGAGCAGGTAGCGATGCCACCTCTCTTAGTCAGAGAGTAAACAATGTTAATTACAATGATATTGCAATTAGAACTTATACAGATAATTCTACACTTTCATATAGAACAGATGGAAACAATGTGGATTTGTCCACTGAAAATGTAGAACTAGCCTCAGAACAGTTAAACTATTCGGCATTGATTGACAGCATTAAAAATGAGTTTAATAGGTTTGGTTATGTGATTAAGTAGTAGGAATAGTCTAGCTAAAGGAGGATTATATGGCACTTTTTACATCCTTTAACATTAGCGCTTCTGGAATGACAGCACAGCAGCTAAGAACTGATGTTATTGCAGAAAATATTGCTAATGCGGATACAACTAGAACTTCTGATGGAAAAGCATACGTAAAGAAAAACGTTGTATTTACAGAAAAGACTTTAACAGGTACAGCACTTGGAAAGAAAGCAAGTGTTTATCAGAGCTATTCTACATTTGCAGATGCACTTCGTATGGCAAATGGAGGAATTGTAGGAAATGGTGTTAAGGTAACAAGCGTTTATGAAGATACAAATACAGATATGAATATTGTTTATGATCCATCTCACCCAGATGCAGATGAGAACGGTTATGTAACATATCCTAATGTAAATGTAGTACAGGAAATGACAGACTTAATTGATGCTTCAAGATCTTATGAGGCAAATATTTCAGCCTTTAATGCAGCAAAGGCTATGGCTCAAAAAGGCTTAACCATTGGAGAATAGGAAATAGAAATTTATTAGTAAAAGAAATCATAAAGAGAAATTATAAAGAGAGATTATAAAGAGAAATTAGTAAGGTTTATAAAGAGAAGTAAGATACTTAAATTTGGAGGTGGCTTATGGATGTTACACAGGCTGTAAATAATTTAAATTCAGACTATGTCTATAAGGTAACAAATGCCATGAATCAAGGGGCACTAGAAAAAACTAGTGAAACTAATTCAGGGGATGCTTTTAGTGCAGTCTATTCTTCTGTTACAAGCTTACTTGAAAGTACTAACGACTATATTAAACAAGCTCAGCAGGCAGAAGTTGACTTTGCCCTTGGAAACTTAACGAACACACATGAATTAGGGGTATATCAGCAACAGGCAAATATTGCATTGCAATACACTGTTGCCATAAGAGATAAGGCGCTAGAAGCCTACAACGCAATAATGAATATGCAGATTTAACAAAACCATTTTTGAAGGATTTGGGGTGTGAGAATTATGTTAGAGAGAATTAGGGAAATACCGGCTAAGCTTCTAGACATTTGGAGAAGTTTTTCGAAAGCTCAAAAAATAATTATTGTCAGTGGTATTACTGTCTTTATTGTAGCAGTAATAGTACTGGCCTTTGTGCTGTCTAGACCTAAATACGAAGTCTTAAAGACTTGTAGTGATTATGAGACTTTAGGAGAGGTACAGACATTACTTGATGAAAACCAAATCAAATACAAAATTGATAATCTTATAGTTTATGTCGAAGATAAGGATTTAACTAAGGCTAAGGTAGCAATTGCCTCAGGTAATTTAAAAGCTGATGGTTATACCTTTGAAGAGGCAATGTCTAATGATCTAACAACAACAGACTCCGATAGAATTAAGAAATATGCCAACTATTTGCGAAGTAAATTATCCGCTGACCTTGAAGGCTATAATGGCATTAAGTCCGCTGAGGTAAATGTAACAATACCAGAAGATACCTCTAGCTTTTATGCAAACTCAGCTGAAACTACTGTAGCTGCAAAGCTTACAACTACAGGAAGCTTTGATGAGTCACAGGCAGAGGCGATTGCCCTTTTCCTTGCAGCCTCAGTTGGTAATTCCTCAACAGATAACATTACCATTACAGATGATAATGGAAATGTATTGTTTAGCGGTATTAATTCTGACTCCACATCCACAGTTACATTAAATAAAAAGCTTAAATACAAATCAACAATAGAAAATACAGTAGTTTTATCTCTTCAAAAGGCCATTACAAGTAGTGGTTTATATGATGAGGTAAATGTTGCTATTAATCTAGATTTAGACTGGGATACTATCAATGAAATCTCAACTACTTATACAGCACAAGAAGGTAGAGAAGAAGGTCTTTATTCAGAAAGTTATGAGCTTGAATCTACTGGAAATACAGGGGCTAGTGGAACTCCAGGAACTACAAGTAATGATGAGACAACTTATGATGTTACAGATGGCACAAATTCTACTTCTACTTATATAGTAAAGCAGTATTCATATTTGCCAAATGAAATCCGAAAGACTACTACTAGTTCTCCTGGAGATATTGTTTATGATTCATCTACAATTGCAGTAACCCTCATACAAAAGGTTGTTTATAAGGAAGAGGAGGTGCAGGATGCTGGACTATTGTCTGGTACAACTTGGGACCAATATAAGATAGATAATGCTGAATCTGTAAAGTTAGAGGTAGATGATGACTGGATTCAGATTATTGCTAAGGGTACTGGTATTACAAACACTGATAACATTTCAGTAGTTGCCTACCAGGTACCATATTTTGAAGATAAGCCAGCAACTAATATTTTAAAGACAGCTAGCTTCTGGATTCAGATTGTGCTTGCTGTGGCTATCTTAGCAATTCTTATCTTAGTAGTTCTTAGAAGTACAAGACCTCTTACAGTTGAGGAGACAGAGCCTGAGTTATCTGTGGAAGATATGTTAGCTACTACTAAGGAAGCAACTGCTACACAAACAGTTGATGATATTGATGTACAAGAAAAATCAGAAACCCGAATTGCTATTGAGAAATTCGTTGATGAAAATCCAGAGGCCGTGGCGCTATTGCTGCGTAACTGGTTAAATGAAGACTGGAATTAGTAAGGGAGGAAGAGTATATGCCAAAAGGATCTAATGGTGAAAATGAGATGGATGGCGTTGAAAAAGCCGCCACACTATTAATTGCACTTGGACCAGAAAAATCAGCAAAGATTTTTAAACATTTAAAGGAAGAGGAAATAGAACAGTTAACCCTTGAAATTGCCAATACTAGTAGTGTTTCACCCCAGACAAAGGAAGCAGTTCTTTCTGAATTCTATGAAGTATGTTTAGCTCAGCAGTATATTGCTGAAGGTGGTATTTCTTATGCTAAGGAGCTTCTTGAGAAAGCCCTTGGTGAAGATAAGGCTAAGGATGTTATTGGTAAGTTAACTGCCAGTCTTCAGGTTCGTCCCTTCGAATTTATTAGAAAGACTGATTCATCACAGTTACTTAACTTCATTCAGGATGAGCATCCACAGACTATTGCCCTTATTTTATCCTACCTACCAGCAAGCCAAGCTTCAATGGTTGTAGGTTCTCTAGCACCAGAAAAGCAGGCAGATGTTGCAAAACGTATTGCCTTAATGGATAGAACAAGTCCTGATGTAATTAAGCAGGTTGAAAAGGTATTAGAGCGTAAGCTATCAAGCCTTGTAAATCAGGATTACACAATCGTTGGTGGTGTAGATGCCATTGTTGAAATTTTAAATACTGTTGATAGAGGAACAGAAAAGCATATTATGGAGACTTTAGAAGTAGAAGAGCCAGAGCTTGCTGATGAAATCAGAAAGAAGATGTTCGTATTCGAAGATATTCTTTCACTTGATGATAGATCTATTCAGAGAGTTCTTCGTGATGTTGAAAATTCCGACCTTTCTCTTGCTCTCAAGGGTGCCACAGAGGAAGTTCAAAATGTTGTGCTTAACAACCTTTCAAGCCGTCTTGCTTCTATGATCAAGGAAGATATGGAATTCATGGGTCCTGTTCGTATGAAGGATGTTGAAGAGGCTCAGCAGAAGATTGTTAATATTATTAGAAAGCTCGAAGATTCAGCAGAAATTGTTATTGCTAGAGGTGGAGGTGACGAAATCATTGTCTAATCTTCTTAAACGTGGAAGTATTATTAATAAGGACGAAAGAGTCATTGATTACAATGAAATAATACAAAAAAAGATCGAGGCTCTTAGTGAAAGCTACGCAAGAAGAGATGAGGATGGTTTTGTTAATGGCCTCGATGCAGATTACATAGACTATGATGACTATGAAAATGATGAGGACATAGATTCCTTACTTGAAGATGGTGAAGGGCATGAGGAAGATTATTCAGAGCTTACAGCTGATGTAGATGAGGAATTACAAAGGCTTTATAATCTTGAGAATATGGGCTTTGATGATGATATATCACCAGAGGAGCGAGACGCCATTTTACAAACAAGAGAAAGAAGAAAGCAGGCTCTTTTAGAAAAAAAAGAGGAGCTAATTGAGGAGGCAAGAAAGCTAAGAGGCAAATCTAAGCCAAAGGAAAGACAGGCAAGATCTGCATCTAGGCCTACTTCTAATATTACTACAGAGAGTCTAGCCCAAATTAATAAACAGTCTGAGGAAATACTTGCTGCTGCCAATGAAGAGGCAGAAAGAATTTTAGAGGAAGCAAGACAAATGGCTGAGGGCATTGTTAATAAGGCCAATGAAGAAACAGAGGCTATTAAAAATGATGCAGCCCAGTCAGGTTACAACGATGGTTGTATTAAAGCGGAAGCTAAAATTGAAGAAATGCGACAAGAACTTGATAATGAATATAATCAAAGAAAAGAAGAGCTTGAAAGAGAGTACGAAGAAAAGAAGGCCAATATTGAGCCGGAGCTTGTGGACATTTTAACAGATGTATTTAAAAAGGTGACCTTAACTGTGGCAGAGGATAATCAAGAGATTATTATGCATTTAATTAATGGGGTTATGAGAAATGCAGATAGCAGTCATAACTTTATTATTAAGGTTTCACCAGATGACTATAAATTCCTGATTAATAATCAGGGAAAGCTTTATGTGGCCATGTCAAAAGAAGTTAATATTGACATATTAGAGGATCCAACCATGAAGCGAAACGAGTGTATCATTGAAACAGATACAGGAGTGTTTAATTGCGGCCTTGATATTGAGCTAGATAATCTAATTAAGGATTTAAAGCTACTTAGCTGCATTTAGTTATTTAGATATTTACATTAGTAGATACATTTTCATTAGTAAATAAGAATAAGAGGGGGAGTGGCATTGGTGTCATTAGTAGACAGAAATAAATACTATGCTCTAACAGATAAGTCTTTTTATGACAAACTTGGTAAGGTTACCAAAATCGTAGGACTTACAATTGAATCTATTGGCCCAGATGCTAAGTTAAATGATCTATGCCGCATTGTCTCTGCGGATAAATCTGTGGTTTTATATGCAGAGGTAGTAGGCTTTAGAGATTCTAGGGTTTTACTTATGCCCTTTGATGTAGTAGATGGCATAGGTCCTGGTTCCGTTGTGGAAAATACAGAACATCCCCTTTCTGTTAAGGTAGGAGATGAAATTCTAGGTCACACCCTAGATGGTCTTGGAAATCCCACAGATGGCTTTAAGCTTGAAACTAGCAAAGAGTATTCTGTTGAGGCCACACCACCAGATCCTATGGATAGGGTAATTATTAATGAAGTGCTTCCTCTTGGAGTTAAGGCAGTA
>NZ_JAEEVD010000097.1:0-3884 GCF_016290755.1 Lachnospira sp. | reverse complement strand
GTGACGTCTTTTGGAATTTAGATAGAAAATATTTTTACAAACGAAAGGAAAAGAAAAAATGAAAAGATTTAAGAATTTTTTAAAGGAAGAAGATGGAATGGGAGTTATTGAGGTTGTGCTAATTATCGTGGTACTTATCGGCCTTGTTAGCATTTTCAAAACTCAGATCACAAGTCTTGTTCAGACTCTTTTAAAGAACATGTCAGATGAAGCAAAGAATATTTAAGCCTTACCAGATTTGTGATAACCGCAAGGACAGAAATAGCGGATCATGTAAAGCCACAAGGAAAACCCTTACGGCCCAAATCACAATCCTTGCTAGTATCTCAATCACCATTGTTTTGTCCTTACTTATAACCCTAGTTCGCTCGGCAGCAGATAGCAGGTTAAACACACAGATTAAGCAGGCTTGCATTCTCTCAGCAGAGTCGGTTTTTGCAGCCTATCACAACGACTGCCTAGAGGAGTTTGGCATATTTTTATTAAAGGATGCCAGTAAAAACGAGGCCAAGCTAAGTAAATACATAAACACTAACCTTTCAGATGTCTCCTCAAAAGTCTATCTCGATGGCCTAAATATCACGGATTATCAGTATGCCACAAGCAATTGCGGCGAGGGAGTTTACGAGGAAATCCTTAGCTACATGAAGTATGGAATTTATTCAGATCTTGTGGATTCGTTTAAGAACTCAGAAGAAGAAGTGAAGCGTGCCAAGGCCACTAAGGAAATTTCCGAGGATATGGCAGGGCTTGAAGAGGATTTAGTGGAGCTTGATGTAAATGTATTGCGCCTCCTTGAGGTGGTGGAGGGTATTGATACCACAGATGATGGGGTTGTTATTAAAAATGGAAAGCCCCAGCTTGCTAAAAAATCTTACGCCAAGCGAGGAATTTATGGAGAGATTTCCATGAGCAGTGCAAATATTGATAACGACAAAGTTTATAAGGTGCTAAATTCAAGTGATTATGCTTACATTAATTTAGAGGAAATCGTGGATGATATGTATACCTGCCTTGAGGAGCTTGAATTAATTACGGATGAGGAAAGTAATGCCAATGGAAATAATTCCTATGCCAATATTTTTAAAAGAGATTATGACAAGCTAGAAGAATATTTAACTGATACCAAGAAGGCCAATGAAGAGGCCATGGGTTACATTAAGGCCTACTACAATTCTCAGGATACTGCTAGTAAATCCGTGGATGACTTAACCACAAAACTTTCCAACAATAAGGAGAGTTTAGGGCAGGAGCTTTACGATAGCTTTGCAGGAGATTATGAGGAAATTAAAAATGGCGTTAAAAATAACGAGAGAAAGCTTTGCAATGTGGATCTGATTAAAGAAGCTATTACAAGCAACAACATCTATTTAAACAATGCAGAGGATAAGCTTTCTTGTATAAAAGAGACATTAACTAAAGATAAAATAACAGAATACAAAAGCAGTCTAGATAGCATAAAATCTAATCTTTCAAAGATTTCTAATAAGAATCTAAAATTTGATTATTCACAAATTGATTTTAGTTCATCATCATCTGGTCTATCTAAAATCAAGAAAATCATTTCCACTCTACAGGAGGGCTATTTAGGCCTGATAATTGACGATGTTTCCACAATTTCTGATAAGAGCATAAACTACAAGGATTTAGCCAATAGCTTATCAGGAGATGAGATAAAGACGGAAATTAGTTTAAAAGACACTAAAGATAACATTTTCTATAATGAGTATCTAACAATGCATTTTAAAGACGCGGCGGACTTTTTAGATGAAGATGGAAAATTGAAAAAAAGCGACACGGGGCAATTAGATTATATGATTGAATTTATCCTTTGCGGTAATTCGTCAGATAAGGAAAATCTATCTAAAACCCTATTTGAAATGTCTGGGATTAGGGAGGGCATGAATCTTGCCTACCTTTTAACAGATAGCACAAAAAAGGCGGAAGCCTACACCCTAGCCCTAAGTCTAGTTGGTTTTACTGGTTGCGAGGCAGCAGTAAGAGCAGGACAATATTTGATTCTTTCAGCCTGGGCTTATGGAGAGAGCATTATGGATCTAAGGACCTTAATGAAGGGCGGTAAAGTTCCCCTAGTAAAAACAAAAGATAACTGGCAACTAAGTCTAACTAATCTTTTAGATTCAAATTTCACTAATAATAAAAATGACGACAAAGGTCTAGCCTACGAGGATTATTTAAGAATGTTGCTCCTTGTAAAAAATTTATCTAAGAAAAATCTAGGCACCATGGCCGCCATGGAATTACAAATGATAGACATGGGCCACACAGATTTTAGAATGAAGGATTACATCGTCTCCTTTAAGGGAGAGGCAAGCTTTAAAAAGAGCAGTAAAACTTCAAGTTACAAACAAGAAATATCATATTCATATATTAACTAATGAGGCTTGAATATGCCCCTTTAAAGAAATGTGAAAGGAAATACAGATTAATGATTGATAACAATCAGCCCCGAATCAGAAAAAAACTAATGCCAAGTTTAAAAGGGGCATATTTAAAAGCTAGCGCCACAGTAGAAGGAGCTATAGTTATCCCAATAGTGCTATTTGCCATTTTGACTATAATCTACCTTCTACAGATAGTGGCCATAGAAACAAGAATCAACGCGGCTTTATTTGAAACCGCAAGGCGCTGCTCTAGCTACGCCTATATTTATGAAAATGTAAAAGAAGACGCAGCTTATCTAAACAGCTTAAGTACAAACACCAAGTCTAGCTTGGATAACACAAACAACACTAATACACAGTCTAGTGCAAATACCATAAAAGCAATTGCCATGTCAGGAATTAATGATGGTATTTTCCTTGGAATGTTTATTGACAATTTAGGCAGCGATTTTGCTAGTAAGAACCATATAGTTGGCGGCAATGCAGGCTTTGTTCTGCTTCGCAGTTCCATTTTAAATAACAACTCTCAAATCAAAGTTTGCTTAGATTATGTAATCGATAATCCCTTTGATATATTCGGCCTTAGTCTAGTTAAAAAGAAGACGGAGCTTGTAACGGATGGTTGGCTTGGTGAGGATAAGGATGCCTTTGAGGAGTTTGCCGGGGATGAGGATGATGACTATGTCTACATTACAAAAGATGGTGAAGTATATCATAGAGATGCAAGTTGCACCTATTTAACGCGTGATGTTTTATCTAGCAGCTTTTCTAATATTGAAAATGTGAGAAATCAATCAGGGGCTAAATATTACCCTTGCGATTCTTGTAAGGCCGAGATTAATTCCGGCACAGTCTACTACACATCTTACGGAACTAGGTATCACAACTCAGAAGAGTGCAGCCAGCTACATAGAGACATTTTACGAGTGCCCCTATCAAGTGTGGCAAACAGAAGACCTTGCAGCAAATGCGCAGGAGAATAAGAAGAGGTAAATTATGATAATAGAAATTATAAGAGTAAATTTTGGTCTGTTAATTAGCCTGTTTGCTTTAACAATTTTATCCTACATGGATTTAAAAAGAAAAGAAGTAAGCCTTTGGGCGCTACTAGTCTACGGTCTAATGATGATAGTAAATTTACTATGTCCATTTTTTGCAAAAGATAAAATCAGTTTAAAAGAACTAATCTTAAGCTTATCATTTATGCTTATACTAATTATTATGTCTCTTTTATTCAAAGCAATCGCTATTGCAGATTCTATAACAGTAGGCTTAGTAGCCCTAACAAACGGCTTTCTTATAGCCCTTTCTAGCTTCTTTCTTGCCATGCTAGCGGCAGCAGTTTTCTCCCTCATAGGCCTAGCCCTAAAGAAATTAAAAAGAAAAGCCACAATCCCCTTTATCCCCTTTTTACTTGCTGGCTACCTAATAAGCACTATTGCTTACTTTAGTTAAAGGAGGGCAAGATGAAAGGAATTT
>NZ_JAEEVD010000053.1:0-19465 GCF_016290755.1 Lachnospira sp. | reverse complement strand
TCAGCTGCCTGTGTATTCTCCTTAGTAGTATCCAAGTTGTTAATTGTGTGCTCTAATCTGTTCTGTAAAGCACCAAGTGTAGATCTCTGAGTTGATACCTTATCAATAGCTGCCTGCACCTTTGTAATAGCCTGACCTGCTGTAGAATAATTTGCAAGTGATAATCCACTAACTGATAATGTTGCTGAATCCATATTTCCAATACTAATCTGAATCTTCTGACCTGCAAGTGAACCTACCTGTAATTTCTTTCCTGTGAATGAACCATCTAAGAGGTTCATTGTGTTGAACTGTGTTGTACTACGGATTCTATCAATTTCAGATACTAACTGATTTACTTCAGCCTGAAGAGCTGTTCTATCTGTAGATGTATTAGTATCATTAGCTGCCTGTGTTGAAAGCTCATTCATTCTTTGTAAGATTGAATGTGTTTCATTTAATGCACCTTCAGCAACCTGGATAAGCGAAATACCATCCTGTGCATTTGCAGAAGCCTTATTAAGACCTCTAATCTGTGCACGCATCTTTTCTGAAATTGAAAGACCTGCAGCATCATCGCCGGCTCTGTTAATCTTATAACCTGATGATAACTTCTCAGTTGACTTAGACAATGCACTCTGAATTGAAGACATTTGTCTGTTTGTGTTCATTGCTGTTACGTTATGCTGTACTACCATATTTTTTTCCTCCTTGAAAATAAAAAATGTTTACATCATCCATGATGCAATTATTTAGTTAATAATAGGATCTTGACCAAATCTTATGCCTAAGGCTGTTGGTATATCCTATTTAGCAAATACCTTGGTACTTTTAAATTATTTATGCACCATATATTTATTTGCTACTAGATATATCGGCACACTTTTTTATTAGTTTAGGGGGATTTTAAAATTTTTTTGAAAATGTAAAAAAACTTGCTTCGCAATTGTCACATTAAAAAAGGGCGTCATAGACGCCCTAAAAATTTTTATGTTTATTACTGTAAAATTGATAATACACCTTGTGTTGCCTGGTTTGCCTGAGTAAGCATTGACTGTCCTGCCTGAGCTAAAATGTTATTCTTTGAGTACTCAACCATTTCACTAGCCATATCTGTATCACGAATACGTGATTCAGCTGCCTGTGTATTCTCACTTGTTGTATCCAAGTTGTTAATTGTATGCTCTAATCTATTCTGAACCGCACCAAGTGTAGATCTTTGTGTTGATACTAAATCAACTGCTGCCTGCACCTTTGTAATTGCAGATCCAGCTTTTTCAAATGTAGAAAGTGATAATGCATTAATGCCTAATGAAGTAGCATCCATGTTATTAATGCTTAACTGAATCTTCTGACCTGCAAGCGAACCTACCTGTAAGTTCTTACCTGTAAATGAACCATCTAAGAGGTTCATTGTATTAAACTGTGTAGTACTCTGAATTCTATTAACTTCAGATACCAACTGATCAACTTCGGCCTGAAGGGCTGTTCTATCTGTAGCTGTATTAGTATCATTAGCTGCCTGTGTTGCTAGTTCGTTCATTCTTTGAAGAATCGCATGTGTTTCATTTAATGCACCTTCAGCTACCTGAATAAGTGAAATACCATCTTCTGCATTTGTTGAAGCTTTATTAAGACCTCTAATCTGTGCACGCATCTTTTCTGAAATTGAAAGACCCGCAGCATCATCGCCAGCTCTGTTGATCTTATAACCTGATGATAATTTTTCAGTATTCTTTGCTAAATTTGTCTGAACATTACCCATCTGTCTGTTTGTATTCATTGCTGTAAGATTGTGCTGTACTACCATATTTGTTTCCTCCTTGATTTAGAAAATTTCCATATGTTTATAACTATCTCTAGTCACTTCTGCATTAGCTAATCTTGTAATGCATTTTTAATGTTTTTTTGCATCTTTAAATTGATTGGGTATTTTCAATTTCGATGCCCTTTAAGTGAATTTCATAATAGGGTACCATTGCTTTCACTCTTCATACTTCATATATCGGACGAATTAAACATAACTTAACCCTAATATTAAAAAAAAATCTAATATTAGAACTTTTTACTTTATGGACTCTTCCCAATTTTTTAATTATTCACATCTTTTCACTATTATAATTATTGCAAAAAAATAAGAGGCAGTCAAGAATTTCTTGACTGCCTCCTTTATAGTAGTTTACTTAAACACTCTTTTAAGCCTTGTTATCATTAACCAAGAATTGAAAGTACACCCTGGTTAGCCTGATTAGCCTGTGAAAGCATTGATAAACCTGCCTGTGATAGAATATTGTTCTTTGAGTATTCTACCATCTCAGAAGCCATATCTGTATCACGAATACGTGATTCAGCTGCCTGTGTATTCTCCTTAGTAGTATCCAAGTTGTTAATTGTGTGCTCTAATCTGTTCTGTAAAGCACCAAGTGTAGATCTCTGAGTTGATACCTTATCAATAGCTGCCTGCACCTTTGTAACAGCCTGACCTGCTGAAGAATAATTTGCAAGTGATAATCCACTAACTGATAATGAAGCTGAATTCATGTTTCCAATACTAATCTGAATCTTCTGACCTGCAAGTGAACCTACCTGTAAGTTCTTTCCTGTGAATGAACCATCTAAGAGGTTCATTGTGTTGAACTGTGTTGTCTCACGAATTCTATCAATTTCAGATACTAACTGATTTACTTCAGCTGCAAGAGCTGTTCTATCAGTAGCTGTATTAGTATCATTAGCTGCCTGTGTTGCTAATTCATTCATTCTTTGTAAGATTGAATGTGTTTCATTTAATGCACCTTCAGCAACCTGGATAAGTGAAATACCATCCTGTGCATTAGCAGAAGCCTTACTAAGACCTCTAATCTGTGCACGCATCTTTTCTGAAATTGAAAGACCTGCTGCATCATCACCGGCTCTGTTGATCTTGTAACCTGATGATAACTTCTCTGTTGACTTAGACAATGCACTCTGAATTGAAGCCATCTGTCTGTTTGTGTTCATCGCTGTGATATTATGCTGTACTACCATAATTTTTTCCTCCTTGAAAAAAGAACTAATGCCTTCCTTGGCATTTTAAGATTTAGTGAAGCGTTATTGCTTCATCTATTAATTATCCGCTATCCTAGGAACCAGCTCGCATTAGAATTGCCTTCGGCAATCTGCTCGTGGCTACATGGCAATTGCTTCGCAATTGTCACAGTTAACGGTAATTAACTAAAGAGATAATGGTGTTACTGCCTCGTATATTCTGTTATTCTTACCACCTAGATAGAAAATCTATCTTTTTCTAGTACTAATATACCATTTAGTTAGTTATTTGTAAACTATTTTTTTAAAATTTTTCCTAACAAATGATTTAGTTAAAAAAAGCCTTAAACACTAGCTTTTTTAACTCTTTGAGTCCATAAATTGAGGGTCTACATTTAGCACATTATTCATTGCACTATAATATTGTTTTGCAAGACTAGTACTTCGTTTTGCATTGGAAATTTCCTTGCGCATACCATTAAATCTTTTAGTTGCCAAATCCTTATTTCGCTTCTCCTGACTCTCTATTGTCACACTAAGTTCAGTGACTCTTCTAATAAGGCTTTGCATTTCCTTTATTTCTTCCTTGTACTGGTCTTTCTTGCCATCTAATTGATCCTTCATCTTATTAAATAGAGACTGAAAGCCTGCATCAAGTCTGTCTAACTCATTGATATACTTTCCTTTTTCTTCAAAGCTAGCTCTAGTCTTTTCCTCATCAAAAGGATCGGCACTAAAAAGTTCTGTCTGAACTCTATCAAGCTCCTCGATTTTTTCTAGCACCTTTATTTTCTTTTTTAAGCTGTCCTTCATAATCTCTAAATAATTTTCCATAATATCCCCTCTTAATATACCCTCTTAGCTATTCTTTGGCGATTGTCCTTTTGTCTTTTCCATAACCTTTTTCCAGGTATCGCGCATTCCTCTAATTTCATTAAGAGCCCTTGTTAGTATCTCAGTATCCTTTTTAATATTACCTTCTACTAAAAGGTCATAGATATAAACATAGACGCGCTCAAAATCTTCAGCCACCTTATATTTTCTATCAAGAGTTGATCTAAATTCAATAATTATATCCTCAGTCTTCTTGATATAAATATGAGCTCTTTCCATATCACCTTTTTCAATAGCCATAATTGCTATGTTGCAAAACTTAATCGCTCCCTCATAAAGCATAAGGGTAAGCTCTGCAGGTGATGCTGTAAGAATCTTACTTCTTTTATATTGTTCTGCTAATGCTTGCTGCTGTTGCTTCTGCCCTTGAGTTAATGCCATACCAGTTCCTCCTTATTTGTAATCATTTTTGAAAATGTATTGCTATGATACATTTTCATAAAACGATTAACCTCTAGTTAGTATACCCTTGCCTTTCTTTATCCAAAATAACTTGATAGAGATGACTGCTGTGAGTTAAGTGATGCTAGAGAAGATTCCATTGCTGAGAACTTCTTATAATAATAATCTTCCCATGTGGTAACCTTATCCTCTGCATCTGTAATTTTTGATGTATATTGTGAATACTGAGTATTCATTTCTTTATCGTTATAAATAGTGTAGGCACTACTTGTTGAAGAACTTGCCATTCTATTACCAAGATCTGTATAAAGTTTGGTTGCTAGTTGTGAAAAGAAGGAAATAACTGTCTCTGAATCATTAGCTATTGCTTCTCTTAACTTATCATCAACACCAGAAGTTGCTGAATCCTCTGAGTTTCCATCAATATGATAAACTCCAGTTTCATTCTCTGGTGATGCAAAATATCCTAAAGTACTTATACCAAAAGACGCTAAAGAATAGCCCTTTCCATCTATTGTAAATGCTGAAGCCATATCTGCCTTTAAAGAATTCATTGTAAGTCCTAAGATGTTATCTTTTCTAAGGAGAGACTCTTTAATCTTAGTTTCCCACTTTTCTACTTCATCATCTGACATTGCATCTTTTTCTTCTGAAGTTAAAGGCTCATATCCCTTAGCTGATGCAGCATTATATTTTACATCCATTTCCTTAATAAGTTTGTTATAATCTGAAATAAAACCTTTTACAAAATCATAGATTCCATCAATATCTGTATCAGTGGTTATAGAAACTTCTTCGTCTCCTGTAAGAGCTGTTGCCTGAATTGTTAAACCATTGATTGAAAATGTATTGGAATCACTCTTAAATGTCGCTCCATTTAAAACAATCTCTGAATCTGTTCCTGTGATTCTAACTGCATTTGCAGAGGCACCTGTTGCTGCTGTTGAAACTGTACCATCTACAACGTTTTGAGCATATTCCCTCTTAGCTGTATAATTAGCCAAATAACTATCATAATTAGTTGCATACTCGTTATCATACTCGGCTTTAATATTGTCATAAGCAGTTGTGCCTTCTGTTGCTTTAGTTGCAGTTCCATCATCAGAAATAACAACTTTGTCTGCTGTTTCAGATATTGTAGTTTGATAATTATTATAATTTGTAATAGCTGTATTTATATTTTCAAGATTTGTCTTAGCTGTATTAAATTCACTTGTAAGACCTGCTTCCTCTATTGCTGCTGTATCATAAGTCTCATTTCCGTCTTCATCTGTTGTCTTATAAGAATCGTAGGCAGACATTGCATTTTCATATTCTGCCTTCTTTGTCTCCATTTCAGATAGAGAACCATTTGCATCAGTAATAGCTTTAGAAGCGTTATAAGCTGAATTATATTGCTTAGCATAAGCTTCTGCTCTATCTTCTACGGATTTAGTATTTTTATTTGCCGCCTCACTAGCTAAATTTTCTAATTCTTCATCTGTATAATTAGCCCAGGTAGTGTATTCTGCTGTAGTCGCTGTACTAGTGCTATAGATACCCAAATTTTGTAAAAGTGAAAGGCCTGAAGAATCTGATGCTGTTAATGTAAAATCATTATCCGCACCACTTTCCTTAGCACTAATGAAAAATCTACCATTATTTGCATCAAAGCTTGCATTTAAGCCTGCACCTTTAAATGCATTTGCAACCGCTGCTAAAGTCATATCAGATGTAATATTAATATCTTTTGTTTCACCATTTACTTTAACAGTAATATTACCTGAACTAAAGCTTGAAAGTCCTGATACCTCTGATACTTTAGAACTTTCAGTTAAACTTGATCCAGAGCTATCAGTAATCTCGCCACCTGTTAAGTAACCTGTAGATGCTAATTTATTTACTTTTAAAGTCTGTGTTCCATTTACAGCTGATGATGAAGCTGTAACTTTAGCTACAGAACTATTAGACACAGTAGCTGTCTTTAAATTGTAATTAGTAGAAAGTCTTGCAGCCGACAATTTTCCTGAATAAAAGCTATAAATGCTTGTATTCATTGTCTTCCACTCATCTTTTTTCCAACTCAGCTTAGTCTGTGCCTTAACTAAATTATCCTTTTTTACTTTGTATGAAGAAACAAGAGCTTCTACTAATGAATCAGTATCCATTCCTGAGACCATACCCGATACTCTTACTGTCATATAACCTCTCCTATCTTTGCGTCCTTGCATTACAAAATCAAACATCCATGTTTACATAGTATTCTGTATAGTATATGCATCGGAATATTGTGTTTAAAATATTAGTCTTTTCACTAATATTATCGTTTTTCATCAACCATAATGCCTGCAAGCTCCCATGCCTTAGCCAACATCTCTAGAGCTTTCTCAGATGGAATTTCTTTAATAACCTCGTTAGTACTCTTGTCCTTGATCTTAATCGCTATTCTTTTTGTTGGTTCATTATAACTAAATTCCGCCACAGTATTATTATTGACAATTTTACTAATGTCAGTGACATCCTTAAGGGAAGTTTCCTTTGTCTTTACATTAACGTTAACGTTAACATTTTCAAAATTAGTAGGATCTTCCTCCTTAGCTTTTGCTGCTACAATGTCAGAAACTTTTGGAATTGCCACTGCCTGATCTGTGGTTGAAGATTGGCTAGACGCAGTTACAACGCTGCCACTTTTAGCATTTTCCACGCTAACAGTGCCAACGTTTGAAGCTGGTTTAGCATTTACAGTTGAATTACTTTGATAACTTGCTACGTTACCTACATCAATAGCCATAGGTTTCACCTCCATGTGAAGAATTAATTTGTTTAGTTGCGTTTATATATATAAATAAGACTTTGCTGTCTTATATATCGACTAACAAATATAAAAACTTAACGCCAAAATCAGAAATTATACAAGGTTTGTACAATTTCTACAAATAAATCTTCATATTTTGTGTATTTTGAATAGATATTATTTATCCTCTGGCTTGTCCTTCCCCTGTCTCTCCCAAAATAAAGTTAAATAAATCCCAATAATCTACTTCTTAAAAAGATTCTTTAAGGCATTAACATCAACCTTTTGAGCTGCTGCTTCCTTATTAGCTGCCTGAATCTGAACATAAACTTCCTTACGATAAACTGGAACAGATTTAGGGGCAGTAATACCTAGCTTTACCTGCTCTCCCTTAATTTCAATTACAGTTACTTCTATATCATCATTAATAATAATGGCCTCGTCTTTTTTTCTTGATAATGCTAGCATATTATTCACCGTCCTTTTCAGCATTGAGAATGTCATAAATAGGGTAACGTACTTGATAATCATCGTTATCGGCTATTAACTGAACACCTCTATTAGTATCCATGTTAATAATAACTGGTGCTTTAAGATTAACTGTCATATTCTCAAGCTTTTCAGGAACAGTTACAGTACAAACTACAAGAAGTGTAGCGTCTGCAATATTATCTCCAAGTGTGTTAATAATTTCGTCTTCAACTATTGGATCATACCCTTCATAAACTAGAGTAGGGTCCATAATAGGAAGCGCAAGAGTTGGCTCATCAATTGCCTGAAGCCAGAAAATTGAACTTTCTTCAACTCCCTTTTCGGCGTCGTAAATTAGAGTATACTTCTTCCAATCCTCAAAGCCTATAATACCTTTTTCAAATGTGAGAATTTGTTCCTCTCCCACTTCAATAGTCCCAAACCATTTAGTCTCTACCTTCATGTCACACCTAACCTTTCCCCGCTATTTACTGTCGCAATTTGCGAAGCAAATTGTGATGTAGGAGCCGCCCTTCAGCTGAAAGCTGCTCTTATGGGCGGACTCTTCCCACTTTAAAGAAAATCTAAAAGTGTCTGCTGAACCGATTTTGCTGATGCTGTTAGAGATGCGTTATAAACTAACTGCGCTGCAGAATAATTTACAACTACCTCTTCAAGATCAATATCCTCGTTTTGCGACTTTAGATTTTTGAAGTTAGTCTCCTGCTCTGTAAGTCTAGATTTTGTTAAGGTCAATCTTGTTTTTCTATTACCTACATCTGCCTTACATTCAGAAATTGTAGTCTGGTAAGATTGCATCCATCCTACACCATCTTCATAAACATCAGTCATCTTATCTTCCGCAAGTTCTAACTGCTTAGTAAGTCCCTCTAAGATATCATTTAACTTAGTCTGGGAACTACTATCAGAATACTGATCCTGTGTTAGCATAGAATTTACCTGTTTAATTTGGTCTTCTAAATCCAAAACGTTTTGAACTGCAGTTACCAAATCATCGATATTTCTACCAAGATAAATATCAAAGCCTTCTCTAGCTTCAGTATTAATTTTTAGTTTCTGCGAAAAATTTATATTGTACTCAATGTTTTCTTGTACTTTATTATACTCTATTCCAGAAATATTATCAATACAATCAAAATACATAGTAGGATTTAAATCCCCTTTAATGAAATTGTTCTTATCATATGTTACTGAAAATGTATTGTTGGTATAAACGTCTTTGTAAACATTTTCACCTAACAAAAGCTCTCCAGTTGTAGTATTAATGGCAATTTCATCTTCTCCTGGAACATAATTATCATCCACTGTATGAGTAATAGTTATTGCGTTTCCACCAGATGTTTGTAATGTATTATCTGTTGTAACATTTCCACTATTATCAATGGTTATTGCGGCTGTGTTTCCATTTGCATCTGTAATGGAAAACTTAGATGTAGCAATATCTTTATAGGCAAGCTGTAATCTGTGTACCGACTTCACATTAGGAGTTACAAGACGTCCCGTTGTGGCATCATATTTTGCATCAAGATTAATAATATCTGTATTAGTATAAGCATTGGTGTAAGCTGTCTTTAAAGAGAGGTTCTCTCTGGTAAAATTCTGAGTAATTGTATAATCTACATCTGCTGCCGTATCATCTGACTGATATGTAAGGGGCACATCTGTTGCAAAACCTGTAAATACATAGCGGCCAGCATAGTCAACATCACCTTCTGCATAAAAGGCTTCCTTTAGATTTTGCAAACTATCTGCAATAGTTTTTCTTTCAGCAGATGAATAAGAATCTGTTGAGGCCTGCACGCAATAATTGTATAAATCGGACAAAATCTTATAACCTTCATCAAGAGCATCTTCAGTTACTGATAACCAGCTATCTGCATCAGGAATATTCTTATCCAGATACTGTGTTACCTTATCAAGACTTGAACGAAGACGAAGAGCACGAATTGCTACTATAGGATCTTCTGATGGCTTGTTAATTTTCTTCTGTGTAGATAACTGAGTATCTAGGGTATTAAGTTGGTTTTTATTAACCTGGATGTTGGCAAGTGAACTGTTTACCATCATGCCGTTAGTAATTCGCATGGACATAGGCTACTTCCTTTCTTCTACTATCTTTTTACTAGACTCCCGTTTGATTAATGAGCTTATCATAAATTTCATTTAACACCGACATCATCTTTGAGCTTAGATTATAAGACTGCTGGAAGGTTACTAAATCCATAGCCTCTTCGTCAAAATCAACGCCCATTACAGATAATCTCTGATTTTGAATAGTGGTTTTTAAGTTTGTGTGATTTTGTAGGAAATTCTTTGCCTTGTTAGTATCAATAGATTCATCTGAAATAATACTTTCAAGGAAATAAGAACCTGTACCACCGTTATAAATCTGTGCTGTTTGTAATGTATTAAGCTTTTCAATTATATCGGCATTTGCAGCTCCAGTATTTAGCCTTGATTTTGTAGCAAGCTTTGAAGGGTCAAGCTGTAAATCCTTATTGACTGTTACATTACTTGCTGAGAAGGCCACCTGATTATCCTTAATTACAAAAAGTGAAGCACCTTTTGTCTCACCATCTGAAGAATAACCTGTCTTTAAAATCTCATTAACTGCATCTGCAAATACTGTCATAAACTTATTTAACTGAGCCTGATAATAAGGGATTCCCTTAAAGTCTGTATTTTTACCATCGTAATCAGAAAACTCAGTTGTAAAATATCCATCAGTACTATAGACATAATCTCCATTGTCATCTACCACAACGGATTCGATCTGGCCATTACAGCCATCTCTAATATCTATAAGTCCCTTTAGCTGACCACCAAGAGAGCTTGAGTAAATGTTAAACTCCTGACCTGTATCCCAGCTAATATCATAAAGGCCAGCTACATCTGAGTTATTTCTTGCATCTGTATCTGCTCTTGAATTTACCACAAGTTCGTGATAACCATAGGAATTTACCAAGGTACTACCATTAATGTTAATGGTGTAATTAGTTAAGTTATTACCTAAATCCTCTTCGTTAGTTGTAATATTTACAATCTTTGCAAGCTCATCTACCAAGGCATTTCTAGAATCTCGTAGGTCGTTAGCATTTCCGTAACAAGCCTCAATCTGATTGATCTGCTTATTAAGCTGATAGATAGACTGAGCTAATGAATTTATCTGTTCTACTGCATCCTTAACTTCGTTGTTAGCATCTTCCTGAATTTCCTTTAAATTAGAAGCAAGATAATTAAAATAATCTGTCATACTTACTGCACTTTGAATAAGAGAATTCTTAGTAGAATTATCCTCAGGATTTAACATGGTCTGACTAACATTTTTAAAGAAATTGTTATATTCCTCTGTGTAACCATCTAGGATAAATTCGTTAAAGAAGCTCTCAATCTGTGACATGTAATTATTCTTAGCCTCATACTCCCCATAATAAGTTTGATTATTTCTATACTTCTCATCATAGTAACTATCTCTTGTCTGGCTAATCTCTGTAACATCAACACCTGCACCAAGTGTACCGTAAGGGGCATAAGTTCTAAGAGAACTTGCTGCTTCCTTAACGGCAGTCTCTTTTGTGTAACCGTCTGTATCTACATTTGACAAATTATGAGCAGTTACATTAATAGATGCCTGGGATGCCTGTAATCCAGAATATGCAATTGTTAATCCAAAAAATGTTGATGCCATAAACTACCTTCTTTCTTTTTAAATCGCACCAAGTGAAGTTACTAGATGCTCAAGCATTTCGCTTACTACATTTACGTATCTTGAACTAGCATTGTAAGCATGCTGAAATTTAATCATCTTTTGAAGTTCTTCATCTGAAGAAACTCCCGTTGTTTCAGTTCTCTGGTTGTTGTAACCATTTACCATATTTTGCTGATTAGCTACATAACTATTAAGAACGTCGCCCCAAGTGGCATATTTTCCAACGAAGTTATTGTAATAAGAATTAAATGTAGATTTTGAATACTCTTCGATGTTAAAGGTTCCAAACTTCACATCCCAAGCATCTACAAGTTCGTTTGCCCTCTCAAAATCTTCCTTATCCGTTACAGTAGAAAGTGGAAGAAGGGATAAATCCTGGGCTACTGTTGAATTTATGCTTAAGTTACCAAGTCTGTAGTAAGACTCGTACTTTTGATCATTTAAATTATTTCTAATATAGATTGTGTCGCCATTAGAATCGGTTGTAACCACATATCTTTCAGTATTTGATCTTGAAAATAGCTCTTGGCCCACAGTCTTATTATTATCCATGCCATAATCTGTCTTATCAAGGTCAAGAAGTGAGTAAGTTACCGAATCAAAGGCAACCGCTCCAGTTCCATCACCATTGGAATTGCTATAGAGCTTTTCTTCTGAGTCATAATCATAGCTACCACTAGAATTTAATGTACCAGCAACCTCCTCGCCGAATCTATTGTAAAGAACGTCTCTAGTTATGTTTGTGTAAATGTATTTATCTGCCTGAACTAAGTTGCCATTACTATCTGTATACTCACTTGTAAGTGTTACTTCCTTTTCCGGACAAAGAATATCGTTTAGGGCAGTAACAATACCATTTACCAAATAATCAAATCCTGCCATGGCAGTTAAAACCTGAGATGGCAAAATGTATGTATTGTAATATTCCTGCTTTTCCTCATATGCTGCATAATCCTTATTATATTCAGCTAAACCCTCAGCTGTAGTTAAATCGTAATCTGAGCTTGATGGCATTTCAGCTACATAAGTGTAATCCACCACCATGTTACCTCTTGAAAGAATGAGACCCTTTAACTGACCCTTATCTGTGTCTGTCTCATTAGAAGTCTTAGCAAGAGATGTCGCTGTAAATACCTCTCTGTCATAGCAAGGCCAAGTTGGAATAACTAGGCTTGTACCAGTGACATATTCTGTACTCATCTCTGCCACTTCATTAAGAGAAACAAAAGGCACGCCCTCGGCATTAATAATGATTTCACCATTTGGTCCCTCATAATAATCAAGGTCCATATATTTACTAAGCTCATCAATAGCCTTATCTCTCTCATCTCTTAAATCGTTGGCATGCTCAACCCCTGCTGCCTCAATAGCTGTAATCTTCTTGTTATAACTATAAATAGTTTGACCTAAATCATTTATTGTTGTAACCATATTTCTTACTTCAGTATTAAGGGTTGTCTGGTAAGTAATTAAACCCTCGTAAATTGCCTCTGACTTATCTATAAAGGCTGTTGCAGTCTGAATAAGGGAAGATCTAGCAACAGTACTTGTTGGATTTTTAGTTAACTCGTTTAAAGAATTATAAAGATCTGTTAAATAAGACTGATAGGTTACGCCCTGCATTTCACCAAATAAATCCTCAATCTCGTTGACTGCCTGATACTGTGCATCATAAAAGCCAAGTCTAGAATTCTCTGAACGATAAGATGCATCAATAAAGGTATCTCTAATTCTTCTTACCTCAGAAATAGACACGCCAAGACCACTAACAGGAGTAGTTACCTTATCATTAGTCATAACTGGCATGTAAACAGTATCCTCAAAGGTAACCTGCTGTCTTGTATAACCTTCTGTATTTATATTTGCAAGATTGTGGGCTGTTGCATTAAGTGCAATCTGGTTTGATCTTACACCAGTCATGCCAACATAAAGTCCTGACATTCCATTTGCCATAATATTTCACCTCTAAATATGAAAAAGAGTTTAAATTTAGTCACTTCTAGTTAGTCCATCTGCTATTTATATCGGTAAAATCTAGCTAGAATTAACCTCTATTTTTCTTTTCCTTATGAAAATGTATAGCAAAATTTTTGCATAAAAAAAGGAGCGTCTAAACGCCCCTATTATCTTTAAGCTACATTTACTGCTTTGCATCAAAGCTTCCAATTCTTGAGGTCATCACCGATGCCTCTGTAGCTGTCTTTCCATAATTTGCTGTCTGTGGAGCAAGGGTTGCTGATCTAGCAACATTAATATCAAACTCAATCATCTCCATAGACGCCTTAAGTAGTGTTTTATTATTCTCATTTATCTGCATTAGGCTCTTTACTGTCCTTTTAAGAGCCAGGTAACTTTCTTCTAATCTATCATGTTCTCTAGGTCGTTTCTCTAGTAGCTTTACAATTCTTTCTACCTTCACGTCTTTTGGGGAAAGATGTAATACTCTACATATTTCATCAACGACTGCTAGTCTATCTTCTTCTACTGCATTTATCTTATTAATTAATGCTTGTTCGTACTTAAGAATAGCTTGCAGAGACTCTACATCGCTACTCACAATCGCATTGGTCTTTTCCTTGGCATAGCCATAGAGCTCTAAATACAAGCTATTCTCTTTGTTCATATCTTCAATTAATGAATCAATCATGCTAGCCATAGTCAAAACCTCACTTTTAGAATGTCAAAGTAGAAACGCTATTAACTATCTTATCTGCAACATCCTCTGCAGATACAGCATAGGTACCAGCAGCAATTCTTGCCTTGATATCAGCGATCTTATCCTCTCTTACATCTGAGCTTTCAGCAACTGCTGTCTTTGCAACAGAATAAGTTTTTGCTGTATCAGAAATATCGAATTTGTCATTAGCACTTGCCACCTTGCCTGTGCTATTAACTTTGCTAGTAGCATTTGCCTGATAAACCTGGCTAATTGCATTATAAGCGTCTATTCTCATACTCTTCGCCGTCCTTTCATACTTTCTAAGACTTATAAAGAACCCCTCCATACTCTTAGTTTAAAGAGACTCTTCTGCTTTATGCCTTATTTATCGGAAGTTTAATCTCAAAACTTAACCGATTTTATAAATAAATATTGTTCTTTTTTTAATACAATCCTAAAAATTTTCTTTTTCTAGTTCTGTATCATCTCTGAATTATATATCGACCAGAAAAACATTTTCATAAGCTCTTTTTAAAGTATAAAAAAGAAAATTTATATTGTCAATTTTTTAATGATTCTAATTGTAACATAAGAACTTAATAAACTCTAAACGCATAAAGCAAATCTTATAGGCATATCACTCCTTATAAAAATTAAAGGGGTCGTTGTCCGACCCCTTTGCTCTCTTTACTAGTTATCTAAGAAACGCATCTTAGCAGTAGCAGATCTCTTTTTCTTTGACTCCTCAATCGGTTTCTTGCCATAGAGCTGGTCTAACTGATCTGACATAGTCTCCTTACAGTTCTCACAATATTTTCCAGATTTAATAGGAGCACCACATGACTGACAATAAATTGCAATTGGCGAATCATCAGAAAATACCAATCTTTCCTCTCTTATCCACTGTTCTATCTGCTTAGTACTAACTTCGCAAGCCTCAGAAATCTGTCTAATACTTGCTACGCGATTATCCTCAATATATCTTTTTACCTCTTGGAACTTCTCTTCTAACTTCTTTACACAATCAGGACATAAATTTCTGTAGCTACCGCCAACATAGTTGTATAATCTTCCACATCCACGACAATTTCTAACTTCCATAGTAAACCTCCTGCATTCAGTTATACATTTAATTTTTCAGAAGCTATTTTCTAGAAACCCTGTCCCACACAAATAACAATGCCAACTACTTCTAAGTCCTTAAAACGCTTTAATTCCTTAGTTATGGCATCTAGAGTTGCTCCTGTTGTATATATATCATCCACGACTACTACTTTATTATATCTTACAACATTTCTAGACACTTGAAAAGCGTTTTCAAGGTTTTTTATTCTATTAGTATTGCTCAGTTTTTTCATGGGAATTGTATTTTTGACGCGGTAAATCAGATTCTCATCATAGGGGATATTTAGGCCCTTTGCCATGTTTTTTGCCAAGATTTCCGCCTGATTAAAACCTCTAAATTTTCTTCTCTCATTACTAATGGGCACCGGCACTATAACGTCTGGATCAAATTTTCTAATCTCATCCTCTAACCTAAGGACTAATTCACTAGCAAAGACCTTGCCAAATTCTCTTTTGTTATAATATTTAAACTCATAAATGGATTTACTAATACTGTCTGTATATTCAAAAACAGCCATAGACTTTTTAAAAACGTGAGGATTTTCCAAACAATCCTTACAGAATTCGCTATCTGTATTATCTAGAGGTTTGCCACACTTAAAACAGCTAGGTCCTGTTATATATGGGGCTTTTTTTCTACAGATTTTGCAAATGTTTTCCCTCCTGCCCTCCACAATGGGACGGGGTCTTAAACATATCGGACAAGCTGGTGGATAGAAGATATCCACCAAGCCCTCCAAAAATTTATCTCTTATTAACATATTCTTTTTAGTTTTTAACACATAATCTCCTTAATTCTTTGATCAAGCGAGGAATATCTTTTGGTATCTGTAATATTTTTTGCCATCTGTCTAAAAATTTCTTCTTCGCCAACCATGCATACGCAGGTTCTAGCTCTTGTAACAGCGGTATATAAAATATTTCTATTCATTAGCATTCTAGGTCCCTGATACATAGGAATAATAACCGCCGGATATTCACTACCCTGGGACTTATGCACTGTAATAGCATAAGCAAGCTCTAATTCATCAAGCTGGCTAAACTCGTAATCTACAAATCTGCCATCTTCAAATCTAACGGTTACTGTTTCATTAAACTGGCTTATTTCCTCGATTATTCCTGTATCTCCGTTAAAGACTCCAGTTCCTCTATCATAGGTTACACCATACTTGGATTTTTTCTGCCACTCTAGCTGATAATCATTTTTAATCTGCATAACCTTATCCCCTTCACGATAAGTAGTGTCTCCGTGAACTCTCTCCTGCTTAGTCTGAGTAGAAGGGTTTAAGAAATCCTGCATAATTGAATTTAATCTATCAACACCTGTAGCCGACTTCCTTGATGGTGTCAAAATCTGAATTTCTGAAATATCCGCATGCACATAATTTGGCAGCTTGTCAGAAATCAAGGTCTTCATAGCATTTATAATAGCATCCGCACCATTACGTCTAACAAAGAGAAAATCCTTGCTGTACTTATTAAGCACAACCTCTTCTCCCTTATTAATCTTATGGGCATTCATAATAATCTCACTAGTTTCCGCCTGTCTAAAAATTTTCTCTAATTTAACCACAGGGAAACAGCCAGAAGCAATTATATCTTTTAAAATGTTACCCGGTCCCACAGATGGCAGCTGATCCACATCACCTACAAGTATAAGCTTTGTACCCACAGCCACGGCGCGAATTAGGGAATACATAATATTAATATCCACCATGGACATCTCATCCACAATGATTACATCTGCCTCAAGGGGATTATCTTCATTTCTTTCAAAAAACATAGAAAGACCTGAAGCCCTAGAATTACTTTCACTAGCCCCACCGCCGTTAATTTCAAGAAGTCTGTGAATAGTTTGTGCTTCCATATTACAAGCTTCTGTCATACGCTTAGCTGCACGACCTGTTGGAGCTGCAAGCCTAATCTCTAAACCATCTAGCATAAAGAACTTAATAATGGAATTAATGGTTGTAGTCTTACCAGTACCAGGACCACCTGTAATTACAAGAAGTCCGCTAGTTGCTGCCATTCTAATTCCTTCTTTTTGGATATCATCAAGCTCAATGTCCTCTTCCTTCTCGATTCTTTTGATTCTCTCATCAATTTCCTCTAAAGACCTAGACTCCACATGGGCAAGGCCCTTTAATCTAGCAGCCACATTTCCTTCCATGTAGTAATAAAGGCTAGAGTAGACATTTACACTGCCATCCTCCATGGTCTTACAAACCACCTTCTTATCCACTGCCAAGTCCATTAAGTACTTATCAAAGTCCTCAATGTCTATTAAAAGCAGGCTAACTACATCTTTTTCTAGTTCCTCTTTTGGTAAGAAAATGTGTCCATTAAGGGAAGCCTGACTCAAACAGTAAGAAATTCCACTCTTAATTCTAAAGTCAGAATCTATCTTAATTCCTACCCTAGAGGCGATTTCATCTGCTGTCTTAAAGCCTATACCCTCAATATCATCTGCTAATTTATAAGGATTAGTCTCTATTAAATTATAGATTTGATTACCATACTGCTTAAAGATCTTAGTGGCAAGGTTCATAGCAATTCCAAATTTTTGTAAAAACATCATGGCCTTGCGCATGTCCTTTTTATCCATAAGCTGATTAGCTATTTCCATTGCCTTATTATTGCTAATTCCCTTGATTTCTGCTAATCTTTCTGGCTCCTCTTCCATGATTCTAAAGGTATCGTCTCCGAATTCCTTTACGATTCGCGAAGCCATTTTCTCACCAATACCCTTAATTGCCCCACTTGCCAAATATCTCTGGACAGAAGCGGTATCATTAGGTGCCTGAAATTCATAGGAATCTATCTTAAACTGCATATAATAAACGGGATGTTTAACGTAATTACCTGTGGCAACAATATACTCGCCTTCGCTTATGTAACTTAATGTACCCACACAAGTAATCTCTTCTCCTTCGTTATCTATCTCAAATACGGAATAGCCATTATCTTCATTACGATAAATAATACTCTCTATAAAGCCCTCTACTTCTTTTATGTTGTCGTAGTCCATTCTTTCACCTCTTATATGATTTGGAAAATTTTGGCGACTGCCAACAAAATTTGATAATAATGACTAAGACATTGTAACACAGATTATAATACAAAAAAAGAGCAGCCAATTTAAGCTGCTCTAATCCTCTTAAACACTTGTCTTATAAGACTTATCACTTTATTATTATTAGGCTAATGTGTTGTCGTCTGCTGTTCCTACTGACTGTACCTGATTTATCTCAGCCACAGTAGAATAATTTCTCTTCATCTGCTCGTAAAGGGCCTGGGCAATTCCAAGACCTGCACCGTTATTGTTACTAACACTTGTTGTTAAAGTACTTGCAAGCTGAGAAATAAGCTCATCTCCATAGTAATCACTAAGTGTAGACATAGCCGAATCTGTTTCCTCACCAGTTATACCCACGAGTGAATTAAATAGGGAAGCTGAAGCACTTTCTCCGTCGCTATCTCCCGTAACTGAAGTCATTTTCTGCATAGACTTCATAACCTGCTCTAAAAGATAGCTCTCAAATTCCTTTGCCACTGCCATTAATTCTTCATCTGTGGCAGTTTCAAAGTTTGTTGAATTAATTTTACTTGTAAGTGCACTGCTAGTTGCATCATAAACATCTGCATAACTAGATGATGCACCTATTCCTGAAACACTACTCATATTTTTCCTCCTTTTATCCCCTCTGTAACAATTCCTATGAATTGCTAGAAAAATATATATCCTCTAATTATCTCTTTAGATTATTTGCCTGCTCCATCATTGTATCTGATGTAGTAATGGCCTTTGAACAAAGCTCGTAAGCTCTCTGTGCTGTAATTAAGTTTACCATTTCTGTAGCAACTTGTACATTTGAAGCTTCTAAGTAGCCCTGCTTTAAGCTACTCTTTTTTGTAACCCCATCATACTCTTCACTAATAGGAACTCCGGACGCCTCTGTTTCTGCATAGTAGCTAGTACCTAGCTTATCAAGGCCGGAAGGATTAGTGAACTGATAAAGTGCAATTTTATAACCAATTGGCTGTGGGTTATTATCTTCATCTGGATATAATAACTCCCCTTCAGTTGATATTGTAATTGAACTTACTTGATAATTATCATCTAAAATGATTTGCTGTCCATCTACATCTAATACAGGATAACCTTCTGCAGTTGCAAGCATCATACCCTCTTGTGCTGTTGCCATATAAAAATTACCATTTCTTGTATAAACAGTATCTCCATCAAGATTAGTTACTGCAAAAAATCCATCACCAATAATAGCAAAGTCTGTGTCGCTATCAGTGGCATTTGGAGATCCTTGTGTAAAATATGATGTAATAGAAGAAACTCTAGTACCAAGACCTACCTGTGCTGCTACTGGCTTTTGTTCCACATTTGCAGTAGTAG